>NZ_JBEZWX010000027.1:0-93705 GCF_040637635.1 Streptomyces sp. NPDC028635
GTGTGCTGTTCCGTTGTGGGGGGTGTCCGTCCTCGGTCCGGCCGCCCGTCACTCGATACGGCGCCGTTGCCCGGTGCCGGCCGCTGCGGGCGGACACCCCCCACCCCGGCCCCTTCCCGCCGTCGGCGACTGCGGGCCGTCGCCCCTTCCCCTTCGGGGGGTGGTCGCCCCTGCGGGTCCGGTGCGGGCCGTCGGCCCTTCCGGGTCGGGTGCGACCGCAACCCCCTGGGGGCGCGGGGAACTGCGCGAGTGGCCACGACGCACCCGCGCGCGCCGGCGCTCCTTTCGGGGCCGGCAGGGGCCGCCGCGGGAAATCGTCGGGGACATTATGTCGAGGTGACGATTAGACTGGCCGTGTGCCTCAACTTCGTCTCGCTCTGAATCAGATCGACTCGCGCGTCGGCGACCTCGCCGGGAACTCCGAGACGATCGTCCGCTGGGCCCGGCACTCCGCCGAGCAGGGGGCGCATCTCGCGGTCTTCCCGGAAATGGCGCTGACCGGCTACCCCGTCGAGGACCTGGCGCTCAGGTCGTCGTTCGTGGAGGCGTCCCGTACCGCGCTGCGTTCGCTCGCCGCGCGGCTCGTCGAGGAGGGGCTCGGGGAGCTGCCCGTGCTCGTCGGCTACCTCGACCGCTGTGAGACCGCACAGCCGAAGTACGGTCAGCCGGCCGGTGCGCCGCAGAACGCCGCCGCGGTGCTGCACCGGGGCGACGTGGTGCTCACCTTCGCCAAGCACCACCTGCCGAACTACGGCGTCTTCGACGAGTTCCGCTATTTCGTGCCCGGTGACTCGATGCCCGTGCTGCGGCTGCACGGCGTGGACATCGCGCTGGCCATCTGCGAGGACCTGTGGCAGGACGGGGGGCGCGTGCCGGCGGCGCGTTCCGCCGGGGCGGGGCTGCTGGTCTCCGTCAACGCCTCGCCGTACGAGCGCAACAAGGACGACACCCGGCTCGAGCTGGTCCGCAAACGGGCGCAGGAGGCCGGCTGCACCACCGCCTATCTCGCCATGGTCGGCGGCCAGGACGAGCTGGTGTTCGACGGCGACTCGATCGTCGTGGACCGTGACGGGGAGGTCGTCGCGCGGGCGCCGCAGTTCTCCGAGGGGTGCGTGGTGCTCGATCTGGAGCTGCCCGCCGCCGATCCGCAGGCTCCCGAGGGGGTGGTCGACGACGGATTGCGCATCGATCGGGTCGTGTTGTCCGAGGAGCCGGTCGCCCCGTACGCGCCCGAGCACGGCGGCGGCCACGCGGAGCGGCTCGACGACGAGGAGGAGGTCTACTCGGCCCTCGTCGTGGGGCTGCGGGCGTATGTGCGCAAGAACGGGTTCCGGTCCGTGCTCATCGGGTTGTCCGGCGGGATCGACTCCGCGCTCGTCGCGGCCATCGCCTGTGACGCCGTGGGGGCCGAGAACGTCCACGGCGTGGCCATGCCGTCCAAGTACTCCTCCGAGCACTCCCGGGGGGACGCCGCCGAGCTGGCCCGGCGGACGGGACTGAACTTCCGTACCGTGCCGATCGCGCCCATGTTCGACGCCTACATGGCCGCGGCCGAGCTGACCGGGCTCGCGGAGGAGAACCTGCAGTCCAGGCTGCGCGGGACGCTGCTCATGGCCCTGTCCAACCAGGAGGGGCACATCGTCCTCGCGCCGGGCAACAAGTCCGAGCTGGCGGTCGGGTATTCGACGTTGTACGGCGACTCGGTGGGGGCGTACGGGCCCGTCAAGGACGTCTACAAGACGTGGATCCGGCGGCTCGCCGAGTGGCGCAACCGGGCCGCCGAGGCACGGGGGCAGACGCCGCCCATCCCGGAGAACTCCATCACCAAGCCGCCGAGCGCCGAGCTGCGGCCGGGGCAGGTGGACACGGACTCGCTGCCGGACTATGCGGTGCTGGACGCGATCCTCGAACTGTACGTGGACCGGGATCTGGGGGCCGACGCCATCGTGGCGGCGGGGTACGACCCGGAGCTGGTGGCCCGGACGCTGCGGATGGTCGACACCGCCGAGTACAAGCGGCGGCAGTACCCGCCGGGGACGAAGATCTCGCCGAAGGGGTTCGGGAAGGACCGGCGGCTGCCCATCACGAACGGGTGGCGGGAGTCCGTCTGAGACGGCCGGGGGCGCCTCGGGGCGCCCCCGTTCGTCGTCAGTGGTGCAGGGTGGGTGCCTCGTGCGGGACGTGCGCCGCCACGACGCGGCCCTCCTGCGGGGACCTGCGGTCCACCGCGTAGGCGACCGCCGCCACGCCCACGCCGAGCACCGCCAGCAGGGCGCCGGCCAGCGCCGGGGACGTCGTGCCGAAGCCGGCCGCCAGGGCCAGGCCGCCGATCCAGGCGCCGCCCGCGTTGGCCAGGTTGAACGCCGCCTGGTTGGCCGAGGAGGCCAGGGACGGGGCCGCCTGCGCCTTCTCCATCACCATCAGCTGCAGCGGGGAGCCCGTGACGAACGCGGCCGTGCCGAGGAGGGCGACGGCGAGCGCCGCGGTGATCTGCGTGTGCATGAGGAGGGGGAACAGGGCGAGGACCACGGCCAGGGACGTCAGGCCGCCGAAGAGGGTGCCGCGCAGCGAGTGGTCCGCCAGACGGCCGCCCAGGAGGTTGCCGATCGTCGCGCCGACGCCGAACAGGGCGAGCAGGACGGTCACGCTCGCGTCGGCGTAGCCGGCGGCGTCGGTGAGCATCGGCGTGACGTAGCTGTAGGCCGCGAACAGCGCGCCGAAGCCGGCGACCGTCGTGCCGAGGGCCAGCCAGACCGGCACCGAGCGCAGGGCGGCCAGTTCGCCGCGCAGGCCCGTGGCGGACGCGTGCGTGTGGTCGTGCGGGATCAGCGCGGCCAGGGACGCGATCGCGGCCAGGCCGATCACGCTGACACCGAGGAACGCTGCCCGCCAGCCGAGGTGCTGGCCGATCAGGGTGGCCACCGGGACGCCCGCGATGTTGGCGACCGTCAGGCCGAGGAACATCAGCGAGACCGAGCGGGCCTTGCGCTCCGGCGCCACCATGGTGGTCGCGACCACGGCTCCCACACCGAAGAAGGCGCCGTGCGGGAGGCCGCTGAGGAAGCGGGCCGCGAGCAGGGTGGCATCGGTGGGGGCGAACGCGGAGAGCGCGTTGCCCACGACGAACAGGACCATCAGGGCGATCAGCACCGTACGGCGCGACATGCGCGCGGTGAGCGCCGCGAGCAGCGGAGCGCCGATGACGACACCCAGGGCGTACGCCGAGACCAGATGGCCGGCGGCGGGGATGGAGATGTGCAGGTCGTCCGCGACGTCGGGCAGCAGCCCCATCATCACGAACTCGGTCGTACCGATGCCGAAGGCGCCCACGGCGAGGGCGAGCAGGGCCAGGGGCATGAAGTACCTTTCGAGACTTTGGGGACGTTCGGAAACTCTCTATGTTTCCATTCGGAACAAAGTCTCTCAGGCGGAGTGTTCCGCCCGATGGCGCCGAAGTTACGGCTCTGCTGCGACCTGCGGTTTTACGAGCCCGTTGTGGTCACCTTCACACGGGCCGCGACCGGGAGGTGATCGCTGGCCGTGGCCGGCAGGGTCCAGGAGCGCTCGGGCTCGACACCCTTGACCATGATCTGGTCGATCCGGGCCATCGGGAACGACGCCGGCCAGCTGAAGCCGAAGCCGTCACCGGCCGCGCCCTGCGTGGAGCGCATCTGGGAGGTGACCGCGTTCAGGGCGCGGTCGTTCATGGTGCCGTTGAGGTCGCCGAGCAGGATCACCCGGGGCAGCTTCTCCTCGGCGATGGCCTCGCCGAGGGCGTCGGCGCTCTTGTCGCGCTGCCGGGCCGTGAAGCCCGCGGCCGCCTTGACCCGCACCGACGGCAGATGGGCGACGTACACCGCGACCGGGCCCTCGGGGGTGGCGACGGTGGCGCGCATCGCCCGCTTCCAGCCCAGCCGGATGTCCACGGCCTCGACGCCGGACATCGGGTACTTGCTCCACAGTCCCACCGTGCCCACGACAGCGTGGTGCGGGTAGGTGGCCGCCAGCGCCTGCTCGTACGTGGGCACCGCGGACGCCTTGATCTCCTCCAAGGCCACCATGTCCGCGCCGGACGCGGCGACCTTGCGGGCGGTGCCGGAGGGGTCGGGGTTGTCGGCGTTGACGTTGTGGGTGGCCACCATCAGGTCGCCGCCGCTGCCGCTCTTGTCGCTGAGCAGCCCGCCGAACAGGTTCAGCCACACGATCGCGGGCAGCACCACCGCGATCAGGGCGGTCGCCGAGCGGCGGACCAGGGCGCCCAGGACGAGGAACGGGATCAGCACTCCCAGCCAGGGCAGGAACGTCTCGGTGAGGCTGCCCAGGTTGCCGAAGGTGTTGGGGATGCGGGAGTGGATCAGCATCACCAGCGCGAGGGCCACCGCGACCGCCGCGAGGAGCAGACCGCGCCGCCAGATGCGTACGTCGCCGCGCCAGGAGCGCAGCCAGCGGGCCGCCACGCGCCGGATCCGGGTTCCCGGGCGCTGGTCCCCCGCGCCACCGTCGGCCGTCTCCGTCACGTATGCCTGCTGCGCCATACCGTCGCCTCACTACCTGCCGTGCACACCGTCGTCCCCCGCGCCCTTACGACCCTAGGGGATGATCGGCTCTGTCCCTGCCGTCTCGCGACGGCCGTACGGGCACGAGGACGAATGGGGTGGCGCGCGAAGTTCCGTTTACGCCCCCGGGCACGGGGGTTGTGACGAAACCTGCACATTACGGCTGTGAACTGACGGGGCGTAGTCCTTCCATGACCGTGTCGACGATCCTCTCCGCCAGGCCCTCGGGCAGGTCGGCCTCGGGTCGCAGCAGGGTGCGCATGAGGAGGGGGCCGACGAACATGTCGTTGGCCAGTTCGAGGTCCACGTCGGCGCGGATCTCACCGTCCTCGCGGCCCCGGCGCAGCACGTCCAGGCCGAGGTTGCGCCGGGGCACGATGACGTTGGCGTGATAGGCCGCCCAGATGCGGGGGCTGGACTTCATCTGCACGTGCGCGTTGTGCAGCAGGGCCGAGGACCGGCTGGCCAGGGCGCGCTGCCGCAGCGACTCCAGCAGGGCGATCAGGTCGTCGCGCGTCGAGGTGCCGGGCAGCACCGGGTCCGGCGGTTCGGCGGCCCGGATGACGTCGACGAACAGTTCCTCCTTGCCGCTCCAGCGGCGGTAGATGGTGGCCTTGCCGACGCCCGCGGTGCGCGCGATGCGCTCGATGGACAACTCGGCCAGCGGCACGCCCTCCTCCAGGAGTTTCATCGCCCCCTCGAGGATGGCGCGCTCCACGGCCTCGCTGCGAGGCCGGCCCCGGGCCGGGGCCTCGCTGCGGCTGTCGGCAAGACTCACGTCGTCCCGTCCCTTCGTCCGTTCCTGGCCTGCGGGAATTGTCCCCCGCCGGAGCGGTCTATTCCGCGGCCGCGACCAATTCCGGCTCCTCCTTGCCGCGCTGACCCTCCGTCGGGCGGCCCGGCAGGAACAGCGCCACGACGACCGCGCCGACGACGGCCACACCGGCGCCCCACAGGGCGGTGACGTGCATGGCGTGCAGGAAGGCGTCGTTGGCCGGGCCGACCAGGTCCTTGCCGCGCGGGCCGAGCTTGGCGGCGACGCCGAGGGTGGCCTCGATGGACTCGCCCGCGACGTCGCGCAGGCCGGCGGGCAGCGCGCCGAGCTTGTCCTCGATGCCGTTGCGGTAGGCCGTGGAGAGCACCGAGCCGAGGACGGCGATGCCGAGGGCGCCGCCGACCTGGCGGAAGGTGTTGCTGAGCGCGGACGCCGAGCCGGCCTTCTCGCGCGGCAGGGCCTGCATGATGACGACGCTGACCGGGGTCATGATGTGCGCCATGCCGGTGCCCATCAGGAAGAAGATCACTTCCAGCAGCCAGATCGGGGTGTCGGCCTCGAGCGTCGCGAACGCCGCCAGCATCGCGGCGATCACCAGCATGCCCGCCGTGGTGGTGGCCCGGTTGCCGAAGCGGTCGACGAGCAGCCGGGCCCGGGGCGCGAAGATCATCTGGGCGGCGGCCAGCGGCAGCATCAGCAGGCCCGTCTGCAGCGGGGTGTAGCCGCGCACGCTCTGGGTGTAGAAGACCGAGAAGAAGGTCACGCCCATCAGCGCGAAGAAGACCAGCGCTATCGCGCCGATGGCGGCGGAGAAGACCTTGTTCTTGAAGTAGGTGACGTCGATGGACGGATGGTCGCTGCGCTTTTCGAACACGACGAACGCGGCGAGGACCAGCACACCGGCCGCGATGGTCGCGAGCACCGTGGTGTCGGTGAAGTCGGCGAGCTGGCCGCCCTTGATGATGCCGTAGACCAGCAGGACCAGGCCGACGACGGACAGGACGACGCCCACCGGGTCGACGTGTCCCGGGTTCGGGTCACGGGAGTCGGGCACCAGCCACAGCATCAGCGCCAGGGCGAGGAGCACGATGGGCACGTTGACCAGGAAGACCGAGCCCCACCAGAAGTGGGCGAGCAGGAGACCGCCGGTGATCGGGCCGATGGCGATGGCGAGGCCGACGCCGCCGGCCCAGATGCCGATGGCCTTCGGCTGCTCCTCGCGCTCGAAGACGTTCATCAGCACGGCGAGGGTGGCCGGCATCACGAAGGCCGCGCCGAGGCCCATCACCGCGCGGAACGCGATGAGCTGCGCCGGGGAGCCGGACTCGGCGGCCAGCGCGGAGCCGATGCCGAACACCGCGAGACCGCCGAGCAGCACCTTCTTGCGGCCCAGGCGGTCGCCGAGCAGGCCGGCGGTGAACAGCAGGCCGGCGAAGACGAGGGTGTAGGCGTTGATCGCCCACTCCAGCTCGCTCTGCGTGGCGCCGAGGCCCGTCGGGGCCGGGGTGGAGATCGTCTTGATCGCGACGTTCAGGATCGAGTTGTCCAGGACGACGATCAGCAGGCTGAGCATCAGGACCGCGAGGATCGCCCAGCGGCGCCGGTGCACGGCTTCGGGTATCCGGGGGGCGGAGACGGCGGGAGTGGTCATGGGACGAGCGTAGTCATTTTCGATACGGCACCGTGTCGTATCGAAATGTTTTTACCCGGTTCTTACGTCGGGTCGGCGCGCGCGAAGGCCCTCCCCGGGCGCGTGACACGGCCCATGGCGGGGCCCCCTGGCTCCGACTGGCACGAGGTGCCACCATGGAGGTGGTCCGGGGACACCGTCAGGGTGCCTCGAGATGACGTTAGGAGCCGTGCCATGACGCAGCTTCCGGCTGCCTCGCACACGCAGAGCGGTCCCTCCGACGGCAGCAAGGCGCTGTACGGGGGCAAGATCAACCGCCGCATCACCGTCCGGGACATCGCCGCCGCCAAGGAGCGGGGCGAGAAGTGGCCCATGCTGACCGCCTACGACGCGATGACCGCGTCCGTCTTCGACGAGGCCGGGATCCCGGTCCTCCTCGTCGGCGACTCGGCGGGCAACTGCCATCTCGGGTACGACACGACCGTGCCCGTCACGCTCGACCAGATGACCATGCTGTCCGCGGCCGTCGTCCGCGGCACCCGGCGTGCGCTGATCGTCGGGGACCTGCCGTTCGGCTCCTACCAGGAGGGGCCGGTGCAGGCGCTGCGCTCGGCGACCCGGCTGGTGAAGGAGGCCGGGGTCGGCGCCGTGAAGCTCGAGGGCGGTGAGCGCTCCCACGAGCAGATCCGTCTCCTGGTGGAGGCCGGGATCCCGGTGATGGCGCACATCGGGCTGACCCCGCAGTCCGTCAACGCCATGGGCTACCGCGTCCAGGGGCGCGGTGAGGAGGCGGCGCAGCAGCTGCTGCGGGACGCCAAGGCCGTCCAGGACGCGGGCGCCTTCGCCGTCGTACTGGAGCTGGTGCCGGCCGAGCTGGCCGCCGAGGTGACCCGGGTGCTGCACATCCCGACGGTCGGCATCGGGGCGGGCGCGGAGACGGACGCGCAGGTGCTGGTGTGGACCGACATGCTCGGGCTGACCGGCGGGCGGGTCCCGAAGTTCGTCAAGCAGTACGCCGACCTGCGGTCCGTGATGGGCGACGCGGCGAGGGCGTTCGCCGGTGACGTGGTCGGCGGCACGTTCCCGCTGGAGGAGCACTCCGTCCACTGACGACTCCGTCGGCTGACGGCTCCCTCCCTCGCAGGGGAAACGTCGACTGAAGCCAACGCCGAGTGGCCCCGCCGGTTTCCCCCGCCGGCGGGGCCGTGCGCTGCGCGGCCGCGGCGGGTCCCGTGACCGGCCCAGGGGCTCCGCCCCCGGACGCCGGGGGGCGTTTCCCACCCACCCGTTGTTCGAAGCCAAGAGCCACCGCTCCGCCCCGCCGTATGCTCCGCAAGCGCCCCCGCGGACTCCGCCGCCCCCGGCCCCCCGTGCACGGCCCGTCGGTCCGTGGGCGCGGGCGGGGGTGCGGGCTCGCGTCGGCCACCGCCCCTCCTCACGCCTCGATGGCGCCCAGTTGGCGGAGTTGGGTCAGGGTGTCGACGACGCCTCGGATTTCGGTGATGCGGCCGGCTTTCTGGCGTACGACGAAGATCTCGGCGTAGCGGACGGGCCGGCCGGTCGGGGGCAGGCCGCGGTAGTCGCCGAGGTGGGTGCCGGTGACCGTGTTGCGGTAGACGGTCTTGTCCCCCTGGGTGATCACGTCCTCGATCTCCACGCGCAGGTCGGGGAAGGCGGGCAGCAGTACCCGCCACACCTGCTTGAGGGCCTGCACCCCGCTCACGCCCGTCGGCACCGGCGCGTGGAAGACCAGACCGGGGTCGCAGACCTCGTCGATGGTCTTCTCGACCAGTTCCAGGTCGCCGCTGTTCACCGCGTCGTGCATCCGGCTGAAGGGCGTGCTCCCGCTCATGGCCGTGTCGCTCATGGCCGTGTCCCTCATGACCGTGTCGTTCATGGCCGTGTCCTTCCTCGTCCGTGTCGTCGTCCCTATGACGAACCGCAGGCCCCGTGTGTGACATGTCGGTGGGATGTCGGTGGCCTCCGCGGGCTGTCGGGCGTCTGTCGGTGGTTTGTCGGTGCGGGCTGACACCGTCGTGGTCATGACGCGAATCGACAACAACCCCGGCGGCGCGGGCAGCGCCGTAACCGTGCGGGGGCTGGTCAAGCACTACGGCGAGACCAAGGCGCTGGACGGCGTCGACCTGGACGTGCGCGAGGGCACCGTGATGGGTGTGCTCGGGCCGAACGGCGCCGGCAAGACCACGCTCGTGCGGATTCTGTCCACCCTGCTGACTCCGGACGCCGGGGAGGCGTTCGTCGCCGGGTACGACGTGATCCGGCAGCCCCGGCAGCTGCGGCGGGTGATCGGCCTCACCGGGCAGTACGCCTCGGTCGACGAGAAGCTGCCCGGCTGGGAGAACCTGTACATGATCGGGCGGCTGCTCGACCTGTCCCGCAAGGACGCCCGGGCCCGCGCCGACGAGCTGCTGGAGCGGTTCTCGCTGACCGAGGCCGCCAAGCGGCCCGCGGGGACCTACTCCGGCGGCATGCGGCGGCGCCTCGACCTCGCCGCCTCCATGATCGGCCACCCGGCCGTGCTGTACCTGGACGAGCCCACCACCGGCCTCGACCCGCGCACCCGCAACGAGGTGTGGGACGAGGTCAAGCGGATGGTCGGCGACGGCGTCACCGTGCTGCTGACCACGCAGTACATGGAGGAGGCCGAGCAGCTCGCCTCCGAGCTGACCGTCGTGGACCGCGGCAAGGTCATCGCCGGCGGCGGCATCGAGGAGCTGAAGGCGAAGGTCGGCGGGCGCACGCTGCGGGTCCGTCCGCTGGACCCGCGCGAGCTCCAGCCGCTGGCCGGGATGCTCGACGAGCTGGGCATCACCGGACTCGCCACCACCACCGTGGACACCGAGAGCGGTGCCCTGCTGGTGCCGGTCCTCAGCGACGAGCAGCTGACCGCCGTGGTCGGCGCGGTCACCGCGCGCGGCATCACGCTGTCCTCCATCACCACCGAACTGCCCAGCCTGGACGAGGTGTTCCTCTCCCTCACCGGCCACCGCGCCGGTGCCCCGCAGGACGCCGAGCCCGCCGACGAACGCCAGGAGGTCGCCGTATGAGCGCCGCCACTGTCACCCCGACCGCGACCGACGCCCGTATCCCGCTGCGCGGGCACCTGCGGCACACCGGCGCCCTCATCCGCCGCAACCTGCTGTGGATCCGGCAGGACCCCGAGTCGATGTTCGACGCGCTGCTGATGCCGGTCGTCTTCACGCTGCTGTTCGTGTACGTCTTCGGCGGGTCCATCGGGCAGGCGCTCGGCGGCGGCCAGGACCAGTACGTGCAGTACGTCATCCCGGGCATGATCGCGATGATGAGCATGACCCTGTCGCAGGGTGTCGGCACCGGCTTCAGCCAGGACTTCAACAGCGGTGTCATGGACCGGTTCCGCACGCTGCCCATCGGGCGCGGCTCCGTGCTCTTCGCGAAGATCACCGTGGAGCTGGGGCGGATGCTGTTCGCCACGGCCGTCCTGATGATCGTCGCCGTGCTCGTCGGGTTCGACATCACCAACTGGCCGGGACTGTTCGCGACCATCGGGCTGTCCGCGCTGTTCGCGTCCTCCATCATGTGGGTGTTCCTCACGCTGGGCGTGATCCTGAAGAACGCGCAGTCCGTGCAGGCGATGGGCTTCCTGGTGCTGTTCCCGCTGCAGTTCGGCTCGTCGATCTTCGCGCCGACGCAGTCGATGCCGGGCTGGCTGCAGGCCTTCACCGACTACAACCCGCTGTCCACGCTCGCCGACTCCGCGCGCGGCCTGATGATCGGCGGTCCGGTCGCCCACGACCTGTGGGTGACGGTGGCCTGGTCGGTGGCGATCACCGCGGTGATGGCGCCGGTCGCCATCCACAAGTTCCGCACCAAGAACTGACGCCGCGTGCGCGGGCGTCGGTGCGCGTCATACGAGGGCGACGGCCTCCTCGGGGGAGAGGCCGGCGCCCTCGGCGTATGCGGCGGCGTACTGCTCGTCGTCACCGAGCGCGGCGCGGACCTCCTGCTCGGCGCGGGCGCGGGCGGCGCGTTCGGCGAAGCCGGAGACATGGCCGCGCGGCAGCAGCGTCTCGGCCGCGCCCAGGCAGCGGGCGCCGTCCCGGGCGCGGGCGCCGCCGTCGCTGCCGGCCAGGGCGGCGGCGGCGAGGACCAGGCACAGGGCGCGCATGTGCGGCACGATCGTGCGCGACAGCGGCTCGTTGGCCTGCTCCAGCGCCCGGCGGGTCTTGGACAGCGCCTCGTCGTGAAGGCCGTCGACCACGTCGAGCCACGCCTCCTGGGTGAGGATGAAACCGTCGAAGACGAAGAAGGAGGCCGGCCCGAAGTCCTCCCGCAGCCGCCGGATCAGCTCACGGGCCTCCGCGGTGCGGCCGGTGACGCTCAGCCAGCCGGCGAGGAACAGCCGGGCGGCCGGCATGGCCTCGGTCACCATGCCCTCCGGCTGGTCGGCCACCTCGCGCAGCAGCGCCTCGCCGCGCTCCGGGTCGCCCGCCTCCAGCAGCGCCGTGCCCAGCCGGGCGGTGAGCACGGCCTGCTGGGCGCGGGCGCCGAGCCGTTCGGCGACGGCGCCGGCGGCCTCGTAGTCCGCGGCGGCCGCCGCGGACTCGCCCTTGCGCTCGTGGGCCTCACCGCGCGCCGACAGCGACTCCGCCACGCCCCAGTCGTCGCCGAGACGGAGGAAGATCTCCAGGGCCTCGTCGGCGTCGGCGGCGGCGTCGCCGGCCCAGTCGGTGCGGTTGGCCAGGAGGTTGGCGCGCATCTGGAGGCAGAGGGCGAGTTCCCACTCGTGGTCGGAGCGGGTGCGGCAGGTCGCCACGGCCGCGTCGCTGATCGTGTGGATCCGGTCGATGTCGCCGCTGAGCACCACGGCGAAGAACCAGACGTAGCCCGGCGGACGGCAGACCTGCGGCAGGCCCGGGACGTACGTCTCGCTCACGATCCGCAGCTTCTCCTGCGCCTGCGGGGTCTTCCAGGCGTCCATCTCGGTGTCCATGCAGGCGAGGTGCACCAGGTGGACGCCGCGGCGGGCCTCGGCGAGCACCTCGCCGGTCATCGGTGGCGGCGCGTCCGTGCAGCGTTCCCACAGCGGGAGGGCGGGGCGTACCGGCTCGGTGAACGGGTCGGGGCCGAGGGCCATGACCTCGGCGGCCCAGTTGCGGGTCTCGATGCGCAGGTCGCGCATCTGCCAGTACCAGCACAGCGACAGCACCAGGCACAGCGCCTCCTGCTCGTCGCGGGCGGCGACGGCGTGCCGCAGGGCGGTGCGCAGGTTCTCGTACTCCCGCTCGATGCGCTCGATGGCGGCGCGCTGCCCGTGGCCGCGCAGCTGCGGGTCGGTGGTGCGGGCGAGTTCGCGGAAGTACGTCAGATGGGCGCGCTCGGCGTCGGCGCGGGCACCGCAGTCGTCGAGGCGTTCGGCGGCGTACTCGGCGACCGTCTCCAGCAGCCGGTAGCGCATGGAGCCGTCCTCGCCGGTCGGGGTGGCGACGACGAGGGACTTGTCGACGAGGGAGGCGAGCGCGTCGAAGGCGGCGGGGCCGCACACGGCCTCCGCGGCCGGCAGGTCGCAGCCGCCGGCGAAGACGGACAGCCGCCGCAGGACGTCCCGTTCGTCCTCGTCGAGCAGGTCCCAGGACCAGTCGACGACCGCGCGCAGGGTCTGCTGGCGGGGCAGGACCGTGCGGCTGCCGGAGGTGAGCAGCCGGAAGCGGTCGTCGAGGCGGTCGGCGATCTGGCGCGCGGTCAGCATGCGCAGCCGGGCCGCGGCGAGTTCGATGGCGAGCGGCAGGCCGTCGAGGCGGCGGCAGATCTCGGCGCAGGCCGCCGCGGTCTCCTCGTCGGCGTCGACGCGGAAGCCGGGGCGGGCGGCGGCGCCGCGGTCGGCGAGCAGCCGCAGCGCGACCGGCTCGGGTAGCGGCTCGACGGGACGCAGGACTTCACCCGGTACGCCGAGGGGTTCGCGGCTGGTGGCCAGCACCGTCACGTCCGGGCAGCGCGCCAGCAGCTCCTCGGTGAGGCGGGCGGCGGCGTCCACGACGTGTTCGCAGTTGTCGAGGACGATCAGCATGCGGCGCCGGGCGCAGTGCTCGGCGAGGCGGACGACGGGGTCGTCGTGGCGTTCGGCCACGGCCCGCATCTCCTCGGCGCCGGCGCCGCGCAGCACCGTCTCGCGGGCGCCGACGGCGGTGAGGACGGCCTCGGGTACGGCGGCCGGGTCGTCGACGGGGGCGAGTTCGGCGAGCCAGACGCCGTCGCGGGCGACATCCCCCACCGTCTCGGCGGCTTCCTGCGACAGCCGGGTCTTGCCGGCCCCGCCGGGCCCGAGGAGGGTGACCAGCCGGGCGGTGGCGAGATCCTGCCGGATCGCCTCGATGTCCGTCTCCCGGCCGACGAAGGAGGTCAGCCGGGCGCGGAGGTTGCCGGGGGGCTGCGGGGCGGAGGCCGCGGGGCGCGGGGCCGGCGGGGACGGGACGGCCGGGGGCGTGCCGTGGGCGGCGGGGGCCGGCGGGACGTCGCGCGGGCCGGCGGCCGTCGGGAGGGGGGCGGGCGTGCCGTGGGGCGTCTCCTGCGGGCTGAGCAGCCGCGCGTGCAGGGCGCGCAGTTCCGGGCCGGGGTCGGAGCCGAGGCGGTCGGCGAGGAGGTGGCGTATCTCGTCGTAGGCGGCGAGGGCCTGCGCGGTGCGGCCGGTGTCGCGCAGGGCGCGCAGCCGCAGCGCCTGCAGCGGCTCGTCCAGGGGGTGGGTGTCGCACAGCGCGGTCAGCTCGGGCAGCGCCTGGTCGGCCTCGCCGAGCGCGAGCGCGGCGGTCAGCCGGGCGCGCCGCGCGTCCAGGCGGCGGGTCTCCCAGCGGGCCGCCTCGGCGGTGCGGTCGGGCAGGTCGGCGAGGGCGGGCCCCTGCCACAGGGCGAGGGCGTCGTCCAGCAGGGCGGCCGCCTTGGCGGGGTCGCCGTCGGCCAGGGCGCGCAGTCCGTCGCCGGCCAGCCGCTCGAAGCGGTGCAGGTCGACGTCGTCGGCGCCGGCGGCGAGGCGGTAGCCGCCGTCGACGGAGGCCACCGCGTCCGCGCCGAGCGCCCGGCGCAACCGCCCGACCAGCGCCTGCAGCGCCCCGGGCGCGTCGGCCGGCGGGTCGTCTCCGGCCCACACCTCCTCCACGAGCAGCGTCGCGGGCACGGTACGGCCGGCCCGCAGGGCGAGCACGGTCAGCAGGGCACGCAGCCGCGCCCCGCCGAGCGCGACGGCCGAGCCGTCGGGGCGGAGTACCTGGGTGGTGCCGAGGATGCGGTAGCGCACGGGGTCCATTGTGTCGGGGGACGCGGGTGCACCGCTCCCGGGTTTTGGACGCGCCCCGGCCGGCCGGAACCCGGGGCGCCCCGCCGGACGTTCTCCCCGCGTCACCGGTACGGTCGACCCGCGTGCCGCCGCCCACCCCAGTCAGGAGCCCCATGACGACCGCCGCGACCCGTCGCAGTGACCGCCGGATCAGTCCTGTCTTCCTCGGGATCGTGGCCGTGGCGGCGGTGGCGGGGTGGGCCGCCTGGAGCGGTTTCGCCGGGCAGCCGGGTGTGGCGGTGTTCTTGTTCGTGACGGCGGCGTGGGTCGTCTCCCTGTGTCTGCACGAGTACGCGCACGCGCGCACCGCGCTGCACAGCGGGGACGTCACGGTGGGCGCGAAGGGGTATCTCACGCTCAACCCGATGAGGTACACGCACGCCCTGCTGAGCGTCGTGCTGCCGGTCGTGTTCCTGATCATGGGCGGGATCGGGCTGCCGGGCGGCGCGGTCTTCATCGAGCGGGGGCGCATCCGGGGCCGCTGGCGGCACAGCCTGGTCTCGGCGGCCGGCCCGTTGACGAACGTCGTGTTCGCCGTGGTGTGCGCGGCCCCGTTCTGGCTGGGCTCGCCGGACGGCATGCCCGGCGACTTCCGGTACGCGCTGGCGTTCCTGGCGCTGCTGCAGGTGACGGCGGCGATCCTGAACTTCCTGCCGGTACCCGGGCTGGACGGCTACGGCGTGCTCGAGCCGTGGCTGTCGGCGAGGGTGAAGCGGCAGGTGGAGCCGTATGCGCCGTTCGGGCTGCTGTTCGTGTTCGCGCTGCTGTGGGTGCCGTCGGTGAACACCGTGTTCTTCGACGCGGTGCACGCGATCCTGCGCGGGCTGGGGGTGAGCGACTTCGACGCGTACTGGGGCCGGGAACTCTACCGGTTCTGGTGAGCCGTCCGGGCGGAGGCGCGGTCGCGCCGCAGGTAGTACCAGGCCATGTTGGACGACACGCCCGCGAGCAGCACCCAGACGACGCCCAGCCAGCTGCCCTGGACGAAGGAGACGACGGCCGCGACCACGGTGAGGACGCAGACGGCGAGGGCGTAGAGGGCGAGGCGGGGCATGGGGGTCGGCTCCTGTCGGGACGGTCGGTGGTCAGGTGGGCGGTGCGTCGGGGCCGCTCGCGGGACCGCACCCTGACCGGTGGCGGGACACTGCGGGCATCAGCGACGCCCCCAGTGTCCCCCATGGCTCACACGTCGGTGATACGCAGGCCCGCGTGCGCCTTGTAGCGGCGGTTGACGGAGATCAGGTTCGCGACCAGCGACTCCACCTGGTGCGCGTTGCGGAGCCGGCCGGCGAAGATGCCGCGCATGCCGGGGATGCGGCCGGCGAGGGCCTGGACGATCTCCACGTCGGCGCGGGCCTCGCCGAGCACCATCACGTCCGTGTCGATCCGCTCGATCTCCGGGTCCTCGAGGAGGACCGCCGAGAGGTGGTGGAAGGCGGCGGTGACCCGGGAACCGGGCAGCAGGGCGGCGGCCTGCTCGGCGGCGCTGCCCTCCTCCGGCTTCAGCGCATAGGCGCCCTTCTTGTCGAAGCCGAGCGGGTTGACGCAGTCCACGACGAGCTTGCCCGACAGTTCCTCGCGCAGGGACTCGAGGGTCTTGGCGTGGCCCTCCCACGGCACGGCGACGATCACGATGTCGCTGCGGCGGGCGGTCTCGGCGTTGCCGGCGCCCTCGATGCCGTGGCCGATGTCCTCGGCGGCGGCCTGCGCGCGCTCCGCGGCCCGTGAGCCGATGATCACCTTCTGTCCGGCCCGGGCGAGACGGTACGCCAGCCCCTTGCCCTGCGGTCCGGTCCCGCCGAGCACGCCGACGACGAGCCCCGAGACGTCCGGGAGGTCCCAGGGGTCCTTGGCGGGGGCCTTCTGTGCGCTGTCGCTAGTGGTCATGTGCTGACCATACGTGGCCCTCGGCGGGCAGCGTGTCCGTCCCCTCTGCGGGCGAACCCGGGCCGAAGCCGGGGCGCGGGACGCCCGGTTGCGCAAGGATGCCGGGCCATGGACGCCGTACGGGTCGCACTGCTGCGGGAAGTGCTCGCCGGGACCGAGTGGCTGGGGGCCACGCGGAGGTTCGCGGGGGCGCTGCGGGGATCGGTCGTGTCGCACGGGGGCGGGCTGCTGCTCGTCGGCACACCGGAGTACGAGCCGTGGCATCTCGCGGCGCATCTCGTGGACGAGGCCGCGTGGTCGGGGACGCCGGAGCTGGCGCCGACGCTCGTGCGGCACGACGCGCGGCCGTCGGATCCGGCGCACCTGGCGGTCGGGCCGGGCCGGATCGAGGCGGCGCGGCGGGGCGAGACGCTGCTCGTCGTGGCGCCCGGCGAACCGGCGTCGCTGCTCCAGCGGGTGCACGACGCCCGGCGGGCCGGGGTGACCGTGCTGGCGCTGGGCGGTACGGAGGGCGAGCTGGCGGGGATGGCGCACGAGGCGCTGACGGTGCCGGACGGGGCGGAGCTGGATCTCGACACGGTGCAGCACCTGGTGAGCGCGGCGGCCGGGGAGAACACGGTGCCCGGTGCCCGCAGGGCGCCCCGCCGCTTCCGCGACCGTCTCTCCCGGCTGGCGGAATCGCTGACGGCCCCGCCGCCCGCGCCCTGGTGACCCACCGGGGATGACACACCGGCGCGGGCAGCGAGGCCGGCGCGGAAAGCCGGCCCCCGAGGCCGGCCCCGGCCGGCCCCACGGCGCCCCCGCCTACGGGAGCGATGCGACCACCGACACAGGCCCCGCCACCGGCTGCTCGGTGGGTGTGAGCCCGGGGCTCGAGGCTGTACCCCGTGGCCCGAGGCCGGGGGCAGGCCCGAGCCGACGTCAGGGCCGTGCCCGGGACCGGGGTTGTGCCCCGCATCGGGGCCGGGGCTCGAAGCCGCGCCAGGGCCGCCGGCCCGGCCCGCCCCGAGCGGGCGGGTGCGGGGCTGGGCCCGGGATCGCACCCGAGGCCCGAGGCCGCACCCAGGGCCGAAGGCCCGAGGGCGGGGCCGGGTTGCAGGGCGGGGGGTGGGAAAAGCGTTTGCTCCCGGGCGCGCCGCCGCCGAGCATGGCGTCTCGTGAACGTCCCCTCCGCTCTTCGGGCGCTGCTGCCCGACCTCGCGCCCTGGAAGGCCTCCGCCGACTTCCGGCGGCTGTGGATGTCGGGGCTGATCTCGGGGTTCGGGAGCTTCCTGACGTTCGTCGCGCTGCCCGTGCAGCTGAAGGAGCTGACCGGGTCCGCCGCGGCGGTCGGCGCGATCGGTGCCGTGGAGCTGGTGCCGCTGGTGGTGTGCGGGCTGTACGGCGGCGCGCTGGCCGACGCGTTCGACAAGCGGAAGCTGATCCTGTGGACGGAGGCCGGGCAGGGACTGCTGTCGGCGCTGCTGCTGCTCAACGCGCTGCTGCCGCGTCCGGCCGTGTGGCCGCTGTATCTCGTCGCCGCCCTGTCCTCCGCGCTGGTGTCCGTGCAGCGCCCGGCGCTGGACTCGCTGTGGCCGCGGATCGTCGCGCACGACGACCTGCCCGCGGCGGCCTCGCTGAACTCGCTGCGCTGGACGGTGGGCGGGGTGGCGGGCCCCGCCGTCGCCGGTCTGGTCGTCGCCTACGCCGGCCTGGGCTGGGCGTACGCCGCGGACCTCGTCACGTTCGCGGTGTCCGTGCTGTACGTCGTCCGCATCGCCTCCTCCCCCGCCTCCCACGAGGCCGCCCGGCCCTCCCTGCGCTCGATCGCGGAGGGCGCCCGGTACGCGTGGAGCCGCAAGGAGCTGCTCGGCACGTACGCGATCGACCTGGCGGCGATGTTCCTCGCGATGCCACTCGCCGTGCTGCCGTTCCTCGCGGACGATCTGGAGGCGCGGTGGTCGCTGGGCCTGATGTACGCGGCCCTGCCGTTCGGCGCGCTGCTGGTGAGCCTGACCGGCGGCTGGGCCTCACGGGTGCGCCGGCACGGGCGGGCGGTGGTGCTGGCGGCCGCCGGGTGGGGCCTGGCGATCGCGGCCGCCGGGGTCGTCGGCGACGTATGGCTGGTGCTGCTGTTCCTGACCGTGGCGGGCGGCTGCGACATGGTCAGCGGGATCTTCCGCTCCGCCATGTGGAACCAGACGATCCCGGACGAGCTGCGCGGCCGGCTCGCCGGGATCGAGCTGCTGTCGTACTCGGTCGGGCCGACGGTCGGCCAGGTCAGATCGGGCGGCTTCGCCGCGTGGTGGGGGGTGCGGGCGTCGGTCTGGTCGGGCGGGCTGCTGTGCGCGGGCGCGGTGGCGCTGCTGGCGCTGTGCCTGCCGCGGCTGATGGCGTACGACGCGCGGACGAACGAGCACGCGGTGCGGCTGCGCGAGAAGCGCGCAGCCGCGGCGCAGGCCGCCTCGGCGTGATTCAGTCGTCCTCGGGGGTGCGGCCCGCGGAGGCGTCGTGCCAGCGGGGGTCGTTCTCCCACTCGAGGTTGCGCTCGCGGGCCGTCTCCATCGCGTGCTCGGCCTCCCTGCGGGAGGCGTACGGTCCGAAGCGGTCCTTGCCCGGACAGTCCGGGCCCTCCTCGACCTTCTTGTGCTCCAGGCAGTAGTACCACTCGCCCGGCTTGCCCGCCGTGCGCTTCTTGAACAGGGCCATGACCTCGCTCCTCTCGCCACCGACATGTTCCCCCATGCCCGCTGGTTAGACTCGCTGGCATGTCTGGCCAGTCGCTGCTCGTACCAGGGGAGCTGTCTCCCACCCGTTCCGTGCCCGGAAACATCCGCCGCCCCGAGTACGTCGGCAAGCCCGCGCCGACGCCGTACACCGGGCCGGAGGTGCAGACGCCGGAGACGATCGAGGCGATGCGGATCGCGGGCCGGATCGCGGCGCGGGCCATGGAGGAGGCCGCGAAGCTGATCGCACCCGGTGTGACCACGGACGAACTGGACCGGGTGGCGCACGCGTACATGTGCGACCACGGCGCCTATCCCTCCACGCTCGGCTACCGCGGTTTCCCCAAGTCGCTGTGCACGTCCGTCAACGAGGTCATCTGCCACGGCATCCCGGACTCCACGGTGCTGCGCGACGGCGACATCGTGAACCTGGACGTGACGGCGTACATCGGCGGGGTGCACGGCGACAACAACGCCACCTATCTGGTCGGGGACGTCGACGAGGAGTCGCGGCTGCTCGTGGAGCGCACGCGGGAGGCGCTGAACCGGGCGATCAAGGCCGTCCGGCCGGGCCGGCAGATCAACGTCATCGGCCGGGTCATCGAGTCGTACGCCAAGCGCTTCGGGTACGGCGTGGTGCGGGACTTCACCGGGCACGGCATCAACTCCTCGTTCCACTCGGGCCTGATCGTCCCGCACTACGACAGCCCGCACGCGACGACCGTGATGCAGCCGGGGATGACGTTCACGATCGAGCCGATGCTGACGCTGGGCACGCACGAGTACGACATGTGGGACGACGGCTGGACGGTCGTGACGAAGGACCGCAAGCGGACGGCGCAGTTCGAGCACACGCTGGTGGTGACGGACACCGGCGCGGAGATCCTCACGCTGCCGTGACGCGTCACCTCGCCGTGACGCCGGTCCCCCGCTGTGGCCCGCTCTCCTCGGAGGGCGGGCCTTTCGCCGTCCTCGGGGTGCCGTGATCCCGCTCCGGTGTTTTGCCGACGGTCTGTCGGTAAACTTACCGACAGACCGTCGGCAACCAGGGAGTCGTCCATGGAGTCGTTCTCGAGCCTCATCCGCACCGCGACCCGCGAGCAGCACGCGCGGGCGGAGACCTCGGCGTTCATGAGCGACCTGCTCGGCGGCCGGCTGGGCGTCGACGCCTACGCGCGCTACACCGAGCAGCTGTGGTTCGTCTACGAGGCGCTGGAGGCCGGGGCCGGGCGGCTGGCGTCGGATCCGGTGGCGGGGCCGTTCGTCCGGCCGGAGCTGCTGCGGCTGCCGGCGCTGGAGCGGGACCTGGCCCATCTGCGGGGCCCGGGCTGGCGGGCGGGCCTGTCCGCGCTGCCCGCGACGCGCGCCTACGCGGACCGGGTGCGCGCGTGCGCCGCGCGCTGGCCCGGCGGCTATGTCGCCCACCACTACACGCGCTACCTCGGCGATCTCTCCGGCGGGCAGGTCGTCCGGGGCCGGGCGGAGCGGACGTGGGGATTCGCGCGCAAGGGCGACGGGGTGCGCTTCTACGTCTTCGAGAAGATCGCCGACCCGGGCGCGTTCAAGCGGCAGTACCGGGGCCTGCTGGACGGCATCGGCGTGGACGAGCTGGAGAAGCAGCGGATCGTCGCCGAGTGCCGGCGGGCCTTCGCGCTGAACACGGCGGTGTTCGGGGCGCTGGGCGAGGAGTTCGCGCTGTCGGCGTGAGCGGGCTTTGCGACCGCCCGGGGGACGGGCCGCCCATGGCGCGCCCGTCCCCCGGATGTCATCGCGGGCTCAGAGGTCGCCGCGGCAGAAGGAGCCACCCCAGGCGAGGTTGCCCTCCTCCGAGGTGATGGCCCCGTAGTGGGTGGCGCAGACGTCAGCGCCGTCGTCGCCGCCGCCGTGGCGCGGGTCGAAGTCGGCCGCGGCGGCGGTGGCCGCGCCGGCGGCGGTCAGAGTGACGGTCAGCAGTGCGGCGGCCAGAACCGAGCGCATGCGCATGGAACCCTCCAGTGGGGTCGGTGACAGATCACGCCAGAGGTCCCCGGCGCGGACCGTCCGCACACGCACCGCCACCCGAGCGCTCGCGCTACCACCTGAACGGGCGCGCACCCCACCCGAACAGCACCGGCCCCTCCGGCAGCGGGCCGCTACCCCGCGTCCGGCACGGGCCATCCGGGCCCCAACGGCTGTGCGGCCGCGCCGCGCGGTTCGCCACGGCGACCACCACGCCCCCGCCCCACGCCCCCGGCGCCAGGCCCCGCCCTGCGACCCCGCACCCCTCGCGGGGACCCGGGCCTCGGGCACCACACCCGACGGGGACCCGGGCCTCGGGCACCGCACCCGGCCACCAGCCGCGCGCGCGACGCCGCCCGGCGTGGGCGCTTCCACTCGCCCCGCGGCGCGGGCTCCCGGCCCGGTCAGCGTTCCAGGACCACCCTGCCGCCGATCTCCACCCAGCCTTCGGGCTGGGGGGCTGTGAGGATCTGGGAGCCCGTGCCCTGGGTGATGTTGAGGGCGCGGCCCAGGTGGTCGGTGAGCAGCAGTGCCGCCGCTCCGGTCGCCTCGTCCTCGGTGATGCCGTCGTCGCGGCCGGGGAAGGCGCGGGCGCGCACCCGGCCCGCGGATTCGTCCTCCCACGCCCAGGCGTAGATCCACTCCCCCGGCGGCGGCACCGGCAGGGCGTCGACCTCGGCGGCCGTCGCGTACTGGCGCAGGGTGCGCGGCGGCGCCCACTCCGCGCGGGCCTCGACCCAGCAGAACTCCCCGTCCTGCCGGGCGCCCACCACCCCGGCGGGCGTGACGAGTTCGGGCACGTCGAGGAGCCAGGCCGTGCCCACGCAGGGATGGCCGGCGAACGGCAGCCGCAGGGTGGGCGTGTAGATGTCGATCACGCCGCGCTCGGGGTCGTCGACGAACACGGTCTCGCTGAAGCCGAGCCGGCCCGCGAACGCCTGCCGTTCGGCCGCCCCGGGCATGCGGCTGCCGTCGCGGACGACGCCCAGTTCGTTGCCGTAGCCGCCGTTCGGCGCGCAGAAGACGCGCAGCACGTCGTAGTCAGTCACCGGGGCATTCAAGCATCGAGGGCAGGCCGGTCGCCGTGTGCGCCGTCGGCGCATCGGTGCGCCTGACGTGCCGCGGCCGGCGGGTGCCCGCAGCAGTGGGCACGTGGGGGCCGCTGTCGCAGGTCCCGGCCGCGGGCGGGGGGATTCCTTGAATGTCCCTTTACTGATTCATGGCGTTCCATTTGAGTCACCGTGATCAAGTCGCACCCTTACAGCGTCCATGAGAGGTGAATCACTGCATGCGGGTACGCCGCACAGGTAAGCCTCGGTTAAGTTAGGCGAGCCTCACCAACCTCGTGGGGTCCGACACGACGACTTTCAGCCACCGCCCGGGAGCCCCGCATGCGAGCCGCCAGACTGACCGTCACCGCCGCCGTCGCCACAGCGGCGGCTCTGGCCGCCGTCACCGGCTGCACCCAGAAGAGCAAGGCCGACGGCGGCGACGGTGCGATACAGGTGACCGCCACGGACGACAAGTGCCAGGTCTCCAAGAAGGACGTCCCCGCCGGTCACGTCGAGCTCTCCATCGAGAACAAGGGCTCCAAGGTCACCGAGGTCTACGTCCTCTTCCCGGACGACCGCGTCGTCGCCGAGCGCGAGAACATCGGCCCCGGAACCAAGCAGAAGGTCACCGCCGAGGTGAAGGCGGGCACCTACCAGATCGCCTGCAAGCCCGGTATGAAGGGCAAGGGCATCCGCCAGACCCTCGAGGTCACCGGCGGCACCACCGCCAAGCGCGACCCGCGGCTGGACCAGGCCGTCGCCGCCTACCGCACCTACGCGCAGGAGCAGGCCGACGAGACGCTGCCCAAGGTCGAGACGTTCGTGAAGGCCGTCAAGGCCGGGGACGTGGAGGCGGCGAAGAAGGCGTACGCGCCCTCGCGCCTCGGCTGGGAGCGCACCGAGCCGGTCGCCGAGTCCTTCGGCGACATCGACCCCAAGGTCGACGTCCGCGAGGACGGCCTGGAGGCCGGGCAGAAGTGGACCGGCTGGCACCGCCTGGAGAAGGCGCTGTGGCAGGGCGGGAAGATCGGCGCCGAGGAGAAGACCCTCGCCGACCAGCTCGTCACCGACCTCAAGGACTGGCAGAAGCGGGTCGGCACCGCCGAGATCACCCCGACCTCCATGGCCAACGGCGCCAAGGAACTGCTCGACGAGGTCGCCACCGGCAAGGTCACCGGCGAGGAGGAGCGCTACTCGCACACCGACCTGGTCGACTTCAAGGGCAACGTCGAGGGCGCGCAGAAGTCCTACGAGCTGCTCAAGCCGGTCGTGCAGGCGAACGACAAGGCGCTCACCGCCGAACTGGACAAGCAGTTCGCCGCGCTGAACACGCTGCTGGACAAGTACCGCGCCGACCAGCAGTCGTACGACTTCACCTCCTACGACAAGGTCGGCGCCGGTGAGCGCAAGCAGCTGTCCGACGCCGTGAACGCCCTGGCGGAGCCGCTGTCCAAGCTCGCCGCCGCCGTCGCGAAGTAACCCCGAGGAGCAGCGATGACGGACACCGAGACCGGAGCGAAGACGCCCAGCAGGCGCGCGCTCATCGGCTGGGGCGGGGCCGGGCTGGCGCTCGGCGCCGCGGTGGCAGGTGGTGCCGTCGCGGTGACCCGCACCGACGACATGGACCCGGCCGCCGCCGACACGGGCGGCGCCGTCGACTTCCACGGCGCCCACCAGGCCGGTATCGCCACGCCCGTGCAGGACCGGCTGCACTTCGCCGCGTTCGACGTCACCACCGCCAGCCGTGCCGAGTTCGTGCAGATGCTGAAGGACTGGACCGAGGCGGCGCGGCGGATGACGGCCGGCAAGGCGATCGGCGAGGGCGCCTACGGCGGACTCGCCGAGGCCCCGCCGGACGACACCGGCGAGGCGCTGGGCCTGAAGCCGTCCCGGCTCACCCTCACCATCGGCTTCGGCCCGTCGCTGTTCGACAAGTTCGGCCTGAAGGACAAGCGGCCCGAGGCCCTGGTCGACCTGCCGCAGTTCCCCGGCGACAACCTGGACAAGGCCCGCAGCGGCGGCGACCTGTGCATCCAGGCCTGCGCCGACGACCCGCAGGTCGCCGTGCACGCCATCCGCAACCTCGCCCGCATCGGCTTCGGCAAGGCCGCCATCCGCTGGTCCCAGCTCGGCTTCGGCAAGACCTCGTCGACGACCCCCGGCGCGCAGACCCCGCGCAACCTCTTCGGTTTCAAGGACGGCACCCGCAACATCGCGGGCACCGAGACCGACCGGCTGAAGAAGTTCGTGTGGGTCGGCGAGGGCGACGGCACCGACTGGATGACCGGCGGGTCGTACCTGGTGGCCCGGCGCATCCGGATGAACATCGAGACCTGGGACCGCACCTCGCTGGCGGAGCAGGAGGACGTCTTCGGCCGCGACAAGCGCGAGGGCGCCGCCGTCGGCAAGGCCAAGGAGCACGACGAGCCGTTCCTGAAGGCGATGAAGCCGACCGCGCACGTGCGGCTCGCGCACCCCGACTCCAACAACGGGGCGACGATCCTGCGCCGCGGCTACTCCTTCACGGACGGCACCGACGGCCTCGGCCGGCTGGAGGCCGGGCTGTTCTTCCTGGCCTACCAGCGTGACGTGCGCAAGGGGTTCATCCCCGTCCAGCGCAACCTCTCGCGCATGGACGCGCTCAACGAGTACACCCAGCACGTGGGTTCGGCGATCTTCGCGATCCCGCCCGGAGTCAAGGACGCCGGCGACTGGTGGGGCCGCACGCTGTTCTCCAAGGAGGCGTAGTTCGATGTTCAGCAACTACCTGATCGGGCTGCGCGAGGGCCTCGAGGCCAGCCTCGTGGTCTGCATCCTCATCGCCTACCTGGTCAAGACCGGGCGCCGGGACGCGATCCGGCCCATCTGGACCGGCATCGCCATCGCGGTGGCCATCGCGCTCGGCTTCGGCTGCGTCCTCGAGTTCGGCTCGCAGGAGCTGACGTTCCAGGCGCAGGAGGCGCTCGGCGGCTCCCTGTCCGTCCTCGCCGTGGTCCTGGTGACGTGGATGGTGTTCTGGATGCGGCGCACCGCGCGGCATCTGAAGTCCGAACTGCACGGCAAGCTGGACGCCGCCCTGAAGATGGGCACCGGCGCGCTGGTCGCGACCGCGTTCCTCGCCGTCGGCCGCGAGGGCCTGGAGACCGCCCTGTTCGTGTGGGCGTCCGTGCACGCCGCCTCCGACGGCACGCCGCGCCCGCTGATCGGTGTCGCGCTGGGCCTCGCCACGGCGGCGTTCCTGGGCTGGCTGTTCTACCGGGGCGCGCTGAAGATCAACCTGGCGAAGTTCTTCACCTGGACCGGCGGCATGCTGGTCGTCGTCGCCGCAGGTGTGCTGGCGTACGGCTTCCACGATCTGCAGGAGGCCGACCGGCTGCCGGGGCTGAACAACCTGGCCTTCGACATCTCCTCCACCATCCCGCCGGACAGCTGGTACGGCACGCTGCTCAAGGGCGTGTTCAACTTCCAGCCCGACCCGACGGTCCTCCAGGTCACGGTGTGGCTGCTGTACCTGATCCCCACGCTCGCCGTCTTCTTCGCCCCGGTAGGGTTCGCCTCCGGGAAGGGGAAGGTGAAGCAGCCCAATGACTCGGGAGACAAGGGTTCCCAGCCGTCGACGGCTTCGCAGGCGTGAGCGCGCCGCGCTGACGACGGCGTCGCTGACCGCGCTGGCGCTGAGTGCGAGCGGGTGCGTGGTGGTGCACGGGGAGCGCGAGGTGCTCCCCGCGACCACGCGGGCCGAGGCCGCGAAGGCGCTGACGCAGTTCACGACCGCGTACAACAAGGCCGACAAGGCCTACGACGCCTCCCAGGACGCGGACTTCACGACGGGGGCGTTCGGCGACATCGACGCCGCGCGGCTCAAGGCGCGGCACGCGAACAGTCCGCAGGGCAACCCCGAACACACGCCGCTGGTGCTGTCGGACGTGACGTACACGATCCCGAAGAAGGCGGGCTGGCCGCGGTGGTTCGTGGCGGACGCGCACGGCAACCGGGCGGGGAAGTCGCGGTGGCTGCTGGTGTTCCTGCGCCACGACCAGGACGAGCCGTGGCAGGTGGGGTATCTGACCCTGGCCAAGCCGGGGAGCGTGCCGCGGTTCAAGACGGACGCGGACGGGTTCGCGGAGGCCGTGGACGCCGGCGCCGCGGATCTGGCGGCCACGCCCGAGTCGTTGAGCCGGCGGTACACGACGTACCTCAAGAGCGGTGGTGACGGCTTCGCGGACGGGCCGTACACGAGTGTGTGGCGGGCCGCGCGCGAGAAGCAGGCGCGGCGGCCGGGGCTGGCGAACCAGTACATCGACACGCCGCTGACCCGGGGGGACTACGCGCCGCTCGCGCTGCGCACGGCGGACGGGGGTGCGCTGGTCTTCTTCACCACGCGGCACTACCAGAAGCAGACGGCGGCGCCGGGGGTGACGGTGCCGGATCCCGGACGGGATGTGCTGGCGCTGACGTCCGGGGAGATCAAGCAGTCGCTGACGATGGAGTTCGTGTCGAACGAGGTCGCGCTGGACCCGCCGCGGACCTCCGGTCGGTCCGAGGTGAGCGTACTGGGGCGGACTCAGGGGATGACGTCGGCGCAAGGGAGTTGACCGGGGCGGGTGCCTGCGGCGGCGCGCGCGTTTCGTCGTGGTTGCTCGCGCCGTTCCCCGCGCCCCCGGAACGCCCGCGGCGGCCCGTGCGGGTTCGTCGTGGCTGCTCGCGCGTTCCCCGCGCCCCCGGGACGCCTGCGGCGGCCCGTGCGGGTTCGTCGTGGCTGCTCGCGCGTTCCCCGCGCCCCTGGAACGCCTGCGGCGGCCCGTGCG
Organism: Streptomyces sp. NPDC028635; assembly: GCF_040637635.1. Classification (NCBI taxonomy): domain Bacteria; kingdom Bacillati; phylum Actinomycetota; class Actinomycetes; order Kitasatosporales; family Streptomycetaceae; genus Streptomyces; species Streptomyces sp. NPDC028635. The sequence goes on from NZ_JBEZWX010000027.1 coordinate 26,739, forward strand.
GGTTCGTCGTGATTGCTCGCGCCGTTCCCCGCGCCCCCGGAACGCCCGCGGCGTTCCTCGGGGCCCGGAACGCCTGTGGCGGGCCTCGGGGTCCGGGACGCCCGGGGTTTCGTCGGGGCTCGGGACGCCTGCGGCGTTTCTCGTCGCCGGAAGGGTCAGTGGCGCAGGGGCCAGGGGGCCGGGTCCTGGCCGGTGTGGCGGGCGCAGGCGTCCGTGAGGGTTTCCAAGAGCGTCAAGGGGTCGGGGAGGGCGTGTTCGGGGCCGCGGAGCCAGTGGACCGACTCGCCGTCGTCTCCGGGGAGGCGGGCGGGGGGTACCAGGACGTAGGAGCCGCGGCAGTGCCAGCGCAGGCCGGGGTGTTCGTCCATGGTCTCGGGGTGGCAGTCCAACTCGCACGGCCACCACTCGTCCTCGTCCTCGGGGGTGCCCCGGGTGAGGGTGAAGAACAGCATGCGGCCGTCGTCGCTCTGGGCCACGGGGCCGACGTCGACGCCCTGCGACTCGAGGCGCTCCAGGGCCTCGCGGCCGGCCTCCAGGGGGACGTCCAGCACGTCGTGGACCATGCCGGTCGCGGTGATGAAGTTGGCCTGCGGCTGATGGCGGGCCCAGCGCTCGATCTGGGAGCGGTCGGTGGTGGACTGCGTCTGCCAGGCGAAGGAGACGGGGTGCCGGGCCGGGGTGGGACAGCCCACGCGGTCGCAGGAGCAGCGGTAGCCGGGCGCCGGGTGCGCGGCGGGCGCGAGCGGCAGTCCGGCCCGGGCCGCGGCGAGCAGCAGGGCCTCACGGCCGCCTTCGTCGGCGGCCTGTTCCGGGCCGCGTCCCCGCAGCCACTGGGTGAGTTTGCCCCTCAGGCTCATCGGACCGCCGAACTCCGCGCTCATCTATCCCCTCGCCTCGCTGTGGTGCCGACAGCATGCCCTATGGTCCCACCATCCGGTGCATCGGGGGGCCTGTGCGGACATCCCGGGTACCGGGGACGAGACGTACCGCACACGCTCAGCGCGGGGCGAGGCCGTACAAGGCGTAGTCGACCAGGGCGTCGGTGTAGGCGTACGAGATCGGGCCGGTGCGCTGCAGCCAGCGCTGGGCGAGCGGGGAGACGAAGAGCTCCAGGGCGATGCGCGGGTCGAGGTCGGGGCGGACGTGACCGGCGGACTGGGCGGCCCGCAGGCGGTCGACGTAGAGCTGGAGCTGCGGTTCGAGGAGGTGGGTGATGAACTGCCTGCCGACCTGTTCGTTGACCACGCCCTCGGCGGTCAGGGCGCGGGCGGGTGCCTCGAAGCGGGGGTCGAGCAGTTCGTCGACGGTGGCGCGCAGCACGGCCTTGAGGTCGACGGCGAGGTCGCCGGTGTCGGGGAGGGCGTAGGACTCCTGGCCGGATGTCCCGGCGCTCTGGTGGGTGAGGTCGAGGAACGCCTCCAGCAGGACGTCCGCCTTCGACGACCACCAGCGGTAGATCGTCTGCTTGCCGACGCCGGCGCGGGCGGCGATCCCCTCGATGGTGGTCTTCGGGTAGCCGGCCTCGGCGACGAGCGCGAGCGCGGCGTCGTAGATCGCGCGCCGGGACTTCTCGCTGCGGCGGCTGGTGTCGGGGGTGGGCTTGCTGGTGGCCATGGGCGCAACCTACCAGGTTGACAAGACGGCGCGTCTCGCCGACGCTGGGATCATCCATTTCACGAGACGGTACGTATCGTCTCGACTGGGAACGGGAGGAGAGCGTCATGGCGCGAAGTGGTGCGGGCGGGATGCTGGGTGTCGGCGGTACCCGGAAGAACCTCGGGCGTGCGGCACTGCGCGGGAACGGCCGCGCGGGCCGGGCCGGTGGCGGCCCGGACCCGCGGGCGCAGAAACGGGAGCTGCTGCGCAGGCTCCAGGAGAAACGGGGGTAGTCACTCCCCCGGCGGCGGCCAGGGATCGCCCCAGTCGGCGTCCCTGGCCGCCTTGTACAGCTCGCCGTGCCGCTTGGTGACCGTCGTGCGGCGCAGTTGTTCGTCGCTCTCGCACAGGTCCAGCAGGACCTGGCCCTTGCGGATCTGCGGGCGGCGTACGACGCGGGCGGGCGCCGGGGTGACCGCGAAGCGGGTGGCGGCGACGTACGCGAACTTCTCGTCCTCGTACGGCAGTGAGCCGCCCTTGACCTGGCGGTGCAGGGAGGAGCGGCTGACCCGCGCGGAGAAGTGGCACCAGTCGGTGCCGGGCGCGATGGGGCAGCCGGCGCTGTGGGGACAGGGCGCGGCGATGCGGAAGCCGGCCGCGATGAGCCGGTCGCGGGCCTCGATGACGCGGGCGTAGCCGTCGGGCGTGCCGGGCTCGACGATGACGACGGCCTGCGCGGCCGAGGCCGCCGCGTCGACGAGGGCGGCCCGGTCGGTGGCCGTCAGCTCGTTCAGGACGTAGGAGACGGTGACCAGGTCGGTGGCCTCCAGGGTCAGGGCGGCGCCGATCCGGGCGCGCTGCCAGCGGGCCGCGCGCAGACCGGGGTGCGCGGCCGCCAGCTCCCTGCCGAGGGCGAGGGCGGGCTCGGCCCAGTCCAGCACGGTGACGGGGCGCTCGCCGGACCAGGTCGCGGCGGTGGCCCAGGTCGCGGCGCCGGTGCCGCCGCCGACGTCGGTGTGGCTGCCCGGCGTCCAGTCCCCGGCGGCCTCGGCGAACGCCTCCAGCGCCGCGCGCACCGCCTCGAACGTGGCCGGCATGCGGTAGGCGGCGTACGCGGCCACGTCCGCGCGGTCGCGCAGGATCGGCGCGTCGGTCGGGGTGGCTCCGCGGTAGTGGGCGATCAGCCGCTCCACGGCCTGCGCGGCCTGCCTGGGCGGCAGCCCGTCGAGCAGGTGCGCGAGGGTGGTGCGCAGGGTTTCGGCCGGGGAGGAGGAGACGGGGGCGTTCACCCCGGAATTCTCTCAGGTCCCGCCGTGCCCTTCGTCGCTCGGACGGCCCGCGCCAGGCGGGTGGCCGCCGCGGCTCGGGGGCGGCTGTCCGGGGGGCGGCGGCGGGGGTGGACCGTGGTGGCCAGCAGGACCAGGAAGGTGTCCGTGGCCGGGTCCACGACCAGGGACGTCCCGGTGAAGCCGGTGTGTCCGGCCGCGCCGTGGCCGGCCAGGGCTCCCATGAACCACGGCTGGTCCACGGCGAACCCCAGCCCGGGCGGGGTCAGCAGCAGCTCCACGAAGTCGGGGCCGAGGATGCGGGCCGGGCCGTAGGAGCCGCCGGCGAGCAGGGTGCGGCAGAAGACGGCCAGGTCGTGGCCGGTGGAGAAGAGACCGGCGTGGCCGGCCACCCCGCCCAGCGCCCAGGCGTTCTCGTCGTGCACGGCCCCGCGCAGCAGGCCCCGGTCCGCCTTGGCCCAGGGGCGGCGCTGGTCCTCGGTGGCGGCGGCGCCGGGGCACGGGCCGAAGGCGGTCGCCGTCATGCCCAGGGGGCGGGTGATGCCGTCGCGGACGAGGACGTCCAGGGTGCGGCCGGTCAGCCGCTCCAGAAGGTGCTGCAGGAGCAGCATGTTCAGGTCCGAGTACGCGTAGGAGCCGGGCTGTGTGCTCGGCGCCTCCGCGCGCAGCAGGGCCAGGCGTTCCGCGTGGTTCGCGCAGTCGTACAGCGGCAGCTCCGGGCGCAGACCGGAGGTGTGCGTGAGCAGCTGCCGGACCGTGATGCCGTGGTCGGCGGCCGCCCGGAAGTCGGGCAGGTAGGCGCCGACCTTGGCGTCGATGCCGAGGGTGCCGCGCTCGATCTGCTGCACGGCCGCGACCGCGGTGAAGAGTTTGGTGAGGGACGCCAGGTCGAACGGGGTGTCCACGGTCATCGGCACCCGGTCCGGCTCGGGCAGCTCCACCCCGCTGTCCGTCTCCGGGTCGTAGGCGGCGTACCGCAGGGCCCAGCCCGACGCCTCCTGAACGGCGACGACCGGCCCGCGTCCGGCGACCACGACCGCGCCCGCCGCCCAGGGCCGCGGCCCGGCGGTCAGGGCGCGCACGTCGGCGACCAGGCGGCACAGCTCCTCGGGGTCGAGGCAGGCCTTCTCCGGGGTGTCCCTGCGCAGTCTCGGCGCGCTCAGTTCCCTGCTCCCTCCGCACGTGCGTTCCAGGGACGGCACATTCCCACGAAGCAGGCCATCGCCACCACAGCGGCCACCAGTTGGACGACGGCCATGGGGACGGCCGTGTGCTCACCGGCGATCCCGACCAGCGGAGAGGCGACGGCACCGACCAGGAACGAGGACGTGCCGAGCAGCGCGGAGGCGGAGCCGGCGGAGTGCCGGGTGCGCAGCAGGGCGAGGGACTGGGTGTTGGGCATGGTGACGCCCATCGCGGACATCAGCACGAACAGGGCGGCCGCGACCGGCGCGAGCCCCACGTCTCCGAAGGTGCCCGTCGCCATCAGCAGCAGCGCGGCCGCGGCGAGGATCACGACGGTGAGGCCGGCCGTGAGGACCTTCTCCAGAGCGACCCGGCCGACCAGCACCTTCCCGTTGAGCTGGCCGACGGCGACCAGGCCGACCGAGTTCAGCCCGAACAGCAGGCTGAAGGTCTGCGGGGAGGCTCCGTAGATCTCCTGGATGACGAAGGGAGAGGCCGAAATGTAGGCGAACAGCGCGGCGAAGGCGAAGCCGCCGGCCAGCATGTAGCCGGTGAAGGGCAGGTCGGCCAGCAGCGCGCGCATCGAGCGCAGCGCCTCGCTGACGCCGCCGTCCTGGCGGTCCCGCGGCTGGAGGGTCTCCGGCAGCCGGGTGAGGACCAGGGCGCCGAGCAGGACGCCGACCACGGTGAGCACGACGAACACGCCCCGCCAGTCCGTCACGCGCAGGATCTGCCCACCGATGAGCGGCGCGACGATCGGGGCGACGCCGGAGATCAGCATGAGGGTGGAGAAGAAGCGGGCCATGGCGACGCCGTCGTACAGGTCGCGCACGACCGCGCGGGCGATGACGATGCCGGCGGCGCCCGCGAGGCCCTGCGCCAGCCGGAAGGCGACCAGGGTCTCCACGTTCGGCGCGAGCGCGCACAGGGCGGTGGCGACGACGTAGACGGCGAGGCCGATGAGCAGGGGGCGGCGGCGGCCCCACTTGTCGCTCATGGGGCCGACGACGAGCTGGCCCAGCGCCATGCCGGCCAGGCAGGCGGTGAGGGTGAGCTGCACGGTCGCGGCGGGCGCGTGCAGGGACCGGGTCACCGCCGGCAGCGACGGCAGGTACATGTCCATCGCGAGCGGTGGGGTGGCGGTCAGGCCGCCCAGGACGAGGGTGACGAGCCATCCGGTGCGGCGGTGCGCCGCACGGGCGGCGGCCTCGGCGGCGGTACCGGCCCCCACGGTGGCGCCGGTGGGAGCCGCTGCGGTGGCGCCGGTGGCGGCCGCTGCGGTGGTCTCGGAGGCGGGCGCATCCGCGGCCTCGGTGGTGGCCGGACGCGCGGCCTCGGTGGTGGCCGGATGCGCGGCCTCGGGTATGGGGGCCCCTCCCTCGGGCATGCGCCCTCCCTTTCGAACTCCCTCGGCGACGGATCGGCACCTATGCTCTCAGCTCGGAACGACTGCTTGAAGACGCAACAGAGGGTGGGGCGGGTATGACGGCGGACGGCGTGCGGTGGGGCATCCTCGCGACCGGCGGGATCGCGGCCGCGTTCACGGCGGACCTGGTGGATCTGCCGGACGCGCAGGTCGTCGCGGTGGCCTCGCGGTCCGAGGAGTCGGCGGCGGCGTTCGCGGAACGGTTCGGGATCGAGCGGGCCTACGGCGACTGGCGGGCGCTCGCCGAGGACGCCGAGGTGGACGTGGTGTACGTCGCCACCCCGCACGCCGCGCACCGGGCGGCGGCCGGGCTGCTCCTGCGGTCGGGGCGGAACGTGCTGTGCGAGAAGCCGTTCACGCTGAACCTGCGCGAGGCCGAGGAACTCGTCGCACTGGCCCGCGAGCACGGGCGTTTCCTGATGGAAGCCATGTGGATGTACTGCAATCCGCTGGTACGGCGGCTGAAGGACCTCGTCGACGACGGGGCCGTCGGGGACGTGCGCACGGTGCAGGCCGACTTCGGGCTCGCCGGCCCGTTCCCGCCCGCGCACCGGCTGCGCGACCCCCGGCAGGGCGGTGGCGCGCTGCTCGACCTCGGCGTCTACCCGGTCTCCTTCGCCCAGCTGCTGCTCGGCGAGCCGTCCGACGTCACGGCCCGCGCGGTCCTCTCCCCCGAGGGCGTCGACCTTCAGACGGCGGCGCTGCTGTCCTTCGACTCCGGCGCGCTCGCCTCGGTGCACTGCTCCATCGTCGGCGGTACGGCGGTCACCGCGTCCGTGACCGGATCGGCCGGCCGGATCGACATCCCGAACGGCTTCTTCCACCCCGACCGCTTCGTGCTGCACCGCGACGGCAAGGAGCCCGAGGAGTTCGCCGCCGACCCGGCGGACGGGCCGCGCACCAGCTTCCGGCACGAGGCGAAGGAGGTCATGCGGGCGCTGCGGGCCGGTGAGACCGAGTCGCCGCTGGTGCCGCTGGACGGCACGCTCGCGGTGATGCGGACGCTCGACGCGATCCGCGGCCGGGTCGGTGTCCGGTATCCGAGCGAGACGGGGGACCTCACGGGAGAGGCCGAACTCACCGCGGTGTGACGGCCGGTGCGCCTGCCCGGGTGATGCCGCTCCCGGGCACGTGTTCGTATGACGGAAGGCCGGTTCCGGAGTGTGGACCTTTGTCTACGCTTCGGGACCATGAACGCTGAACGAAACACCGAACGGCGCGGCGTCGCGGTCGTGACGGGCGCCGGGTCCGGGATCGGGCGCGCGGTCGCCGCCGAGCTGATGCGCGCGGGGTGGGCGGTGGCCCTGGCCGGGCGGCGCGCGGCCGCGCTGGAGGAGACGGGGGCGCTGGTGCCGGGCGCCGAGTGGCTCGCCGTGCCGACAGACGTGACCGAGCCCGAGTCGGTGGCCGCCCTGTTCGCCGCCACCGTGGAGCGGTTCGGGCGCTTGGACCTGCTGTTCAACAACGCCGGCACGTTCGGGCCGGGTGGCGTGCCGGTGGAGGAACTGCCGTACGACGCCTGGCGGCACGTGGTGGACACGAACCTCAACGGGGCGTTCCTGTGCGCGCAGGCGGCGTACCGGCAGATGAAGGAGCAGACGCCGCAAGGCGGACGGATCATCAACAACGGCTCCATCTCGGCGCACGCGCCGCGGCCGCACTCGGCGCCGTACACCGCGACGAAGCACGCGCTGACGGGGCTGACGAAGGCGTTGTCGCTGGACGGGCGGCCGTACCGGATCGCGGTGGGGCAGATCGACATCGGCAACGCGGCGACGGACATGACGGCTCGTATGCAGACGGGTGTGCTGCAGGCGAACGGGGCGGTGGCCGCGGAGCCGGTGATGGACGTGGCCGATGTGGCGCGCACGGTCCGGCACATGGCGGAGTTGCCGCTGGAGGCGAACGTGCAGTTCGCGACGGTGCTGGCCACGACGATGCCGTATGTGGGACGGGGTTGAGAGGCGCCGGGGCGTCAGGCCGGTGATGTGCACAAGTGGAATTTGAAGGTCCGTGGCATTGCGGCCGGTGGTGGACTTATGCTCAACTTTCCTTCATCGGAGCTTCACATGTGGAGCACGATGGTTCCACCGTCGGGCCGCAGGCCATGGCGAGGGGGGAGGCGGCAGCCGTCCCACAGCACCGGGGGGGTGCGTCCTGCGGGACGCGCGACGGTGCGGGTGGGGCGGCTGCCGTGTTTCCGCCACCCGGGACGCCGGGGTCCGCCGGGGTCGCCGGGAGGCGCTGCCGGAGTGCGTTCAGCGCGGCAGCGTCCAGCGCGGCACCCAGGTGCCGGGGGCCGAGTGGGCGGGGGGCGCGGTGGTCAGATGGGCGCGGAGGACGGGCAGCGCCGGGTGGGGGTTGTCGCGGTGCCACAGGAGTGAGTGGGGGTAGACCGGGGTCGGGCCGGTGACCGGGATGCGTCGCAGGCCGTGGTCCGCGGGCCAGATGAGCCGGGTGTGCTCGCCCATGAAGGTGGCCAGGGCCGGGGTGTCGGCCACGGTGTCCAGGAGGGCGTCGGAGCCGAAGTTGGGGCCGGTCGCCTCGATCGTCAGGCCGAACTCGGCGACGAGGTCGTCGTAGTAGGCGGCCCATTCCGACCCGGGAACGATGCCCGGCATCCAGATCCGGTGCCCGGCGAGCCGTGCGAGGGTCACCGACCGGGCGCCCGCGAGCGCGTGGTGGGGACCGGTGAGGAGCTGGAGCGGCTCGTCGATCACCCGCACGGAGGCGATGTCCTCGGGGAGGGGCCGGCCGGGCGCGGCGACGGCGCGGAAGGACGCGTCGACCGTGCCGGAGCGGATGGCGTCGACGGCCGTCTCGATGTCCAGCAGCATCACCACGTCGAGATCGACCCCGGGGTGTGCGCGGTGGAAGCCGCGCATCAGGCCCGAGGCCGCGCCGCGCGAGTTGAGCACGTCCACGCGCAGGGGTCGGCGGCCGGCGCGCACGGAGGTGACGGCGCGCTCGGCGGCGCGCAGCAGTTCACGCGCGTGGGGCAGGAACGCCTGCCCGTCGATGGTCGGCGCGGCACCGCGCGGCGTGCGCGTGAACAACCGCACGCCGAGGTCGCGCTCCAGCGCCGCGATGCGCTTGGAGACGGCCTGCTGGGTGAGCGACAGGTCGGCGGCGGCCTTCTGGAACTGGCCCGCTTCGGCGACGGCGACGAACGTACGGACTGCTTGTAGATCCACGCCGGGTCACCTTAGTGAACAACCGGTGGTTGTGCGTCCACGGCCGGGCGGTTGTTTGACCTCGGGTTGCGCGTCTCGCTTAGCTCTGCGTGGGCAACGCGGGTTTGTCCGGGCGGGAGCGTGGTGGGCAGGAGACGGTTGGGCCGGCGGTTCGGCCTGCTGTGGGCGGCGTACGCGGTCAGCGCCTACGGGTCCGGGCTGGGGTTCGGTGCCTTGCCGCTGATCGCCGTCATGGTGCTGCACTCCGGGCCCGCCGAGGTGTCCGCGCTGTCCGCCGTGGGGCCCGCCGTGGGGGCGCTGATCGCGGTGCCCCTCGCGCCGTGGGTGGAGTTCCGGCGCAAGCGGGCGGTCATGATCGCGATGGATCTGACCCGGTTCGCGGTCATGGCGACGATCCCGGTCGCCTACGCCGTCGGCCTGCTCGGCTTCGTCCAGCTGCTCGTGGTCTCGGCGGTGGCCGCCGCCGCCAGGATCGCGTTCGGCGCGGCGAGCGGCGCCTATCTCAAGGCGCTGATCCCGCCGGACGATCTGCTCGTGGCCAACGCCCGGCTGGAGTCCACGAACTGGAGCTCCATCGCGGTCGGACCGCCGCTGGGCGGAGCGGCGATCGGCCTGTTCGGGCCGGTCGTCACGGTGGCGGCCGACGCGCTCAGCTACCTGCTCTCCGCGCTCGGCATCACCGCGATCGGCGGCCGGGAGGAAGCACCGCGCACGGCCGGCGCGGGCCGGGTCCGGGCGGGCGGGCTGCTCGACGGCTGGCGGCACATCATGGGGCATCCCGGGCTGCGGGCGCTCTACCTCAACAACATGCTCGTCGCCGGTCTGATCATGGCCACCGAACCGCTGCTGGCCGTGCTCTTGGTGCGCCGGCTCGGCTTCCCGCCCTGGCAGTACGGCCTCGCCTTCGCCGCCCCCTGCCTCGGCGGACTCATCGGGTCCCGGCTGGCACGCCGAGTCGTGGCCCGCCACGGCCCGCAGTGGGTCTTCCGCCGGGTCGGCACCCTGCGCGCCGTCTGGCTGATCGGCCTCGCCTTCGTGCGGCCCGGTGTCGTCGGCCTCGTCACCGTGATGGCCGTCGAGCTGGCGATCATCGTCAACATGAGCCTGTACACCCCGGTGCTCGCCACCTACCGGCTCGAACACACGCCCAGGCATCTCGTCGCCCGCACCCTGTCGGCCTGGTCGATCGGCCAGCAGGCGGCCATCGCCGTGTGCACCGCGCTCGGCGGGCTGCTCGCCGACGCCACCGGCCCGCGCACCGCTGTGACGGTGGCCGGACTGCTCATCCTCGCCACCCCGCTCCTGCTCCCCCGGCACGACCGGGTGGCGCCCCGGGAGGAGCCCGTGCGGGAGCCCAGCGCCGGCGTCTGACCCGCCTACCCGAACGGACGCTCGCGCGGGTGGGCGGACGGGCTCCGTGTCACCGTGGGAGGGGGGCCGTTTCTCGTGGGCTCAGGGAGTGACCGTGACGACGTTCGATCGACGTGATCTGGGGCTGTTGCTGCTTCGGCTGGGGACCGGCGGGGTGCTGGCCGCGCACGGGGCGCAGAAGTTGTTCGGGTGGTTCGGCGGGCACGGCCTGGAGGGCACCGGACAGTTCATGGAGTCCGTCGGGTACCGGCCGGGCAGGACCAGCGCGATGGCGGCCGGGCTCGCCGAGACCGGCGGCGGGGTGCTGCTGGCGCTGGGGCTGGCCACGCCGGCCGCCGGGGCGTCCGCGGCCGGGGCGATGGCGGGCGCGGCCGCCGTGCACGCGCCGAACGGCTTCTTCGCGCAGAGCGGCGGGTACGAGTACGCGGCCTCCCTGGGGCTGACCGCCGCCGGGCTCGCCGTCACCGGGCCGGGCCGGCTCTCCCTGGACGCGGTGCTCGGCCACAGTGTGAACCGGGGCTGGATGGTGCCGGTCGCCTTCGCGACCGCCGCGGCGGGCACCGCCGTCGTCATCGGCGCCCGGATGAGGCAGTTGCGCCGGCAGCGGGAGGGCGAGCAGGAGGCTCTGTTCGAAGGCGAGTAGGCCGCTTTGCGTGGCAGTCTCCCCGTATGAGTGAGCGGGACGTGGAGTTGTGGGGCACCGTCGAGGAGCTGTGGGCCTGGCTGGAGGAGCGGCGGGGCCATGACGGCTTGGACGGGTTGCTGCTGCGGGTGCTGAAACTGTCCGAGGAGGTCGGGGAGGTCGCCCAGGCCGTGATCGGGGCCACCGGGCAGAACCCGCGCAAGGGGGCCAGTCATACCTGGGACGACGTCCAGGGCGAGCTGTGCGACGTCGTCATCACCGCGCTGGTGGCGTTGCGGACGCTGACGCCGGAGGCGCGGGACGTGTTCGCGGGGCATCTGGAGCGGGTGAGACGGCGGTCCCTCGGGAGCGAGCCGTCGTAGGGGGGATGTGGAGCCGGTGGCGTGGTGACCTGGGTGGCGTGGGGGCCGTGGTGCGGTAGTGGCGTATACCACCCTGCCGCCGGTGTGACGCAAGTGTTCGATGGGCAGTCACTGGCCGTGCGAAAACGATCGGTGGTGACGGTGTGGGGGGACGCGTGAGCGTGTGCGTGATCGGTGCGGGTCTGTCCGGACTGGCGGCCGCGCACGCGCTCAACGCCCGCGGCGTCGACTTCGTGTGTGTGGAGAAGGCGCCGGACGTCGGGGGGATCTGGCGGCAGCCGGGGGCGGGTGAGCGGGGGCCGGGGTATCGCACGCTGCACCTGAACACGGCCAAGTCGCTGACCGGGTACGCCGACTTCCCGATGCCCGGTGACTACCCGATGTACCCGCGGCACAGCCAGGTCGCGGACTATCTGCGTGCCTTCGCCGACTGGGCGGGCCTGCGGGAGCGGATCGAGCCGGCCACCGAGGTGCTGTCGGTACGGCAGGAACCGGGCGGCGGCTGGCGGGTGGTGACCCGGGGCGCGGGGGGCGGCCGGCGGACCCGGCTCTTCGACCATGTGGTCGTCGCGTCGGGGCACAACACCGATCCCGCGCTGCCCGATCCGCTTCCCGAGGGCGCGCAGTCGTTCGCGGGAACGATCCTGCACTCCGTGGACTACCAGGACGCCCGTGATTTCGCCGGTCAGCGGGTCGTCGTGGTGGGGCTCGGCGCGTCGGCCGTGGACATCGCCACGGATCTGTCCCGGCACGCCGAGCGGACCGTGCTGTCGGTGCGGCGGGGTCTGCACATCGTGCCGAAGCAGTTGTTCGGGATGTCGGTCGACCTGATCGCCGAAGCACCCTGGTTCACCGCGATGCCCTTCGCGGAGGCGCGCCGGTTCGTGGAGAACGCGCTGCTGGTGGCGCGGGGCAAACTCGGCGACTACGGGCTGCCCGAGCCCGATCACCCGATCTTCTCGTCCGCCGTGACCGTCTCCGACGAGATCCTCAGCCGGATCCGGCACGGTGCCGTCGTACCGAAGCCCGCGATCGGCTCGCTGGACGGGGACCGGGTCGTCTTCACCGACGGCACCGCCGAACGGGCCGACGCGATCGTCTGCTGCACCGGGTTCCGGATGTCGTTCCCCGCCCTGCCCGACGGCTGCCCGGTGAACGCCCAGGGGGCCGTGGAGCTGTACAAGCGGGTGGTCGCGCCCGGGCACCCCGGGCTGCACTTCGTCGGGCTGGTCCGGCCGCAGGGGGCGATCACACGACTGGTGGAGGCCCAGGCCCGCTGGGTGGCGGGGATCGTCGCCGGGGACGTCGCGCTGCCGTCCGAGGACGTCATGCGCAAGGAGATCGACACCTATCTGGCCGCCGTCGCAGAGCGCTACGGCGACACCGAGGGCTCCTCGATCCAGGTGGACTTCGGGCCGTATCTGGCGGAGCTGAGCGAGCTGCAGCCGGTGTGACGCGTGCGGCGAGGCCCCCTGCGGCACCGGGAGCCTCGCTCGCCGGGCCGGCTCAGTGCACGGGCTGCGCGTCGATCCGCTCGGGTGTCGGGGCCGGCGGCCGGACCGCGTAGGTCTCCGAGGAGACGTACGCCGTCACCCGCGGCGGTCTGCCGCGCTGGTGGGCCAGGGCCAGGTAGGCGATCAGGCCCACGCCGTCCTCCGGGCGGCGGCCGGTGACCGCGGGCAGGGCACGCGTCAGCGGTCCCGCGTCCATGCCGTGTCCGGCGAGGACGGTGCGGGCGCGGTCGAGCGCCTCGGCGTCGTCGCGGACGTAGTCCCTGACCGGGATGTGCAGGGTGAACCCGCTGGGCAGCCCGCTGTCCGTCTCCGTGAAGGAATGGCAGGTGAGCCCGGGGCGGCGGTCGAGCCGTGACGCCGAGGCGGCCCCGGCGGCGGTGTGGAGGAACGCGGCGACCTCCCCGGCGGGCGGTCCCGGCTCCGTCCGGCACAGCCCAGCCGCCTCGGCGGCCGACAGGTCGAGGTGCTTGAGGTACACCTTCACCCGGGGCGCCTCCCAGTCGCCCAGGTCCAGGGCGAGGAAGGGGTAGCCGTCGGCCGGGGGCAGCGCCTCGAAGGCCCGCTCGTGGCCGAGACGGCCCAGGGCCTCCCGTACCGTCCGCGCGGCCCGGTGCGGCCCGGACGCGGCCGGGTTCAGATAGACCTTGACCTGGGGCACGCCGCCCGGCCGCAGTTCCAGCGCGATCCACAGGGCCAGCGGGCCGTGCGGGGACGGCGGCAGGAACAGGTCCTCGAGGTCGTCGAGGCGCTCGGTGGAGAACTCCCAGCGCCGGGCCATCTCCCGGACGGCGGCCAGGGCCGCGCGGCCGCCGCGAGCCAGGCTGCCTGCGCCACAGCCCGGTTCCAGCAGGACGCGCAGTGCGGGGTTCGCACCGGCGGTGAACGACAGGGAGTACTCCACCGGCGTGTGGTCGTCGGACAGGAACGTCCGCGACGGCGGCGGCAGGTCCAGCGGCCGTTCGGCGGCCGGGCCCAGAGTGGTGAGCAGGACGTCCGCGTAGGTGTCCGTGTCGGTCGGGTCCAGACCCGCCACCGCGCACAGCCGCCGCAGCTGCCCGGCGGTGTGGCCGCCGAGCGTCCCGGCCCGCGCGGCGATCACCGCTGCTCCCGCCGCGAGCCGGGGCGGGCATGGAGATACCCGCCTGCTAAGACGGGTATCGGGGGATGCTGCCACTCGCTGAGGGTGGGTCTGGGTCCGGTGCCGGTGGATATGTGATCCACGGAACCTCCTTCGCCTCGTCGGTAACTCGGAATGCCGCGTTCCTCACTACCCGTGAGGCCGAGCCGTCATGCGACGAGGCGAAGGCGCTGAGTGTCGGGTGGGTCACCTGAGCCAGTTGAGGAACTGGCTCCACAGACCGGTGCGTTCGGGCTTGCGGCCGGCCGGCGCCGAGGGGGCCGTCGCCGCGGGGGCGGTGGTCTGCGGCGGCACAGCGCGAGGCACGGTGCGCACCGGCGTGAACCGGGCCGGCAGGGCGGCCAGGGCGCGGTGGAAGGGGCCGGAGCGCCAGGTGAGGCTGTCCTCGGGGATGGCGAGCTCGATGTCGGGCAGCCGGTTGAGCAGGTTTTCCACGGCCGTGACGGTGATCTGCCGGGCCGGCTCCTTGGACGGGCACGCGTGCGGGCCGGCGCTCCAGGCGAGGTGGGCCCGGTTGCTGCCGGTCTGCCGGGTGGCGGCCAGTGCCGGACCGGAGTTGGCGGCGGCGAAGCTGACCAGGACCAGCTCGCCCGCTTCCAGCCGGTGGCCGGCGAAGTCCACGTCGGCGGCCGGGTAGTGGGGCGCGTAGTTCGCCATGGGCGGGTTGTCCCACAGCGTGTCGTCGAGGGCCTCGTCGATCAGACCGCCCTCCTTGGCGTACCGGTCGTCGGTGAGCAGCCGGTGCAGGGTGTTGCCGATCAGGTTGCGCAGCGGTTCGGCGCCGGCGCCCAGCAGGAGGGCGAGGTGATGCACCATCTCCTCGTCGGACAGTGCCGCCTGATGCTGCATCAGCCAGGAGGTGACGTCGTCGCCCGGCTTGCTCCGCTTGAGCGCGACGAGTTCGCCGACGGCCTGGAAGAGGACCTCGACGGCCTTATCCGCGTTGACGCCGTCGAACATGCCGGAGATGCCGAACAGCACCCGGTCGCCGATGTCGGCGGGGCAGCCGAACAGCTCGTTGAAGACGAACAGCGGCAGCTGCTTGGCGTAGTCGCCGAGCAGGTCGACCGAGCCGCGCCCGGCGAACTGGTCGATCAGGTACGTCGAGATCTGCTCGGTGCTGCGGCTCAGCCGCCGCACGTCGACCCGGGCGAGGGAGTCGGTGACCGCCTGCCTCAGCCGCAGGTGCTCGGAACCGTCGGCGAACATGCAGTTGGGCCGGTACGCCAGCAGGGGCGCGACCGGGCTGTCCGCGGGCACCTTGCCCTCGGCGAAGGCCCGCCAGCGGCGCGCGTCCTTGCGGAAGGTGCCGGAGTCCTGGAGCAGTTGCAGCGCTGCCGTGTAGTCGGTGACGAGGGTGGCCTCGACACCGGGGGCGAGCTCCACGGGCGCGGCCGGCCCGTAGTGGCGCAGATAGGAGTAGTACGCCTGCGGGTCTGCCGCGAACTCCGGCCCGTACAGCGGCACCCGGGCACCGGAGCCGTGGGCCGGGCACCCAGGCGGGGGCACCGGGGCGGGGGTGTGAGCGTCCATGTCAGTTCCTAGGGGTGTGCCGGGGGGTGGGAGGGCGAGGGGCACGAAGCGCCCCGCGGGGGCGCGGGGCTGTGTCCGACACGCGGCCGCGCCGCGTGGGCGCGAGGGGCCACGACGGTGCCGCGGCCGCGATCGCCCCCGCGCCGGCGCGGCGCCGAGGCGTTACCGGGCGCGGTCCAGCAGGTACCGCACCAGCGTGGTCAGCGCCGCCGCCGACGACTTCTCGTCGCGCGCGTCGCAGGTGACGACGGGCGTGTCCTCGAGCAGGTCGAGCGCGTCACGCAGCGCGGCCTCGTCCCGCAGCGGGGAGCCGTCGAAGTGGTTGACGGCGATGGCGTAGTCGAGGCCGTAGGTCTCGATCAGGTCGATCACCGGGAAGGAGTCCGCGAGCCGTTCGGGGTCGACGAGCACCAGCGCGCCGAGGGCGCCGCGGGCCATGTCCTCCCACATCTGCACGAAGCGCTGCTGGCCGGGGGTGCCGAACAGGTACAGCACGACGCGGTCGCTGATGGTGAGGCGGCCGAAGTCCATGGCGACCGTGGTGGTGGTCTTGCCCGTGACGCCCTTGAGGTCGTCGATCCCCTCCCCTGCCCGGGTCATGGTCTCCTCGGTGGACAGCGGCTCGATCTCGGAGATCGTGCCGATGAAGGTGGTCTTGCCCACCGCGAAGTGACCGACGACGAGGATCTTCACGGCGGTCTGGTCGGCGCCGCCGCGGACGTACGCCTGCTCACCGAGCCGGGCGGGCTCAGCCGAACTTGGCGCGGAGACCATTCAGTACCTCCTCGAGGATCTCCCGGTCGGCGAGGGGGGCACGGGCCACGGGCGGGCGGGTGATGAGGTAGCCGCCCTCCGCCAGCGAGGCGAGGAGGATGCGCACCACGCCGAGCGGCAGCCGGGTGTGCCCCGCGATCTCGGCGACCGAGAGGTAACCGGCGGAACAGATGTCCAGCAGCCGCTGTTCCTCGGGCGACAGCCGGGTGGGCCGCTGTCCCTCCTCGGGGGCCGCCGTGACGAGGGTGATCAGGGACAGCTGCTCGTCGTCGGGCAGTCCGCGTCCCTTGGTGATGACGTAGGGACGCACTAACGGCGCGGTCTCGGGCTCCCAGTCCTCGTACCCGCTCATGAGCGCAGGCCGAGGTCTTCGCGCGGCGGCGCGGCGAGCGCCTTGCCGAGCTGGCCGACGAGCTGCTGCATGCGGAAGGTGATGTCCTGCATGTCGACGTCCGGGGAGGCGGACACGCCCAGGTAGGCTCCCTCGCCGGCGGAGATCAGGAAGACCCAGCCGCCGTCGAACTCCACCAGCGTCTGCCGCCAGGCGTGCCGGGGGTCCTCACAGAAGAAGCCGAGCGACCGGCTGAGGGACTGCACTCCGCTCATCGCGGCGGCGACCCGGTCGGCGTCGTCCTTGTCGAAGTCCTTCGTCCGGGCCATCAACAGACCGTCGGCCGAGATCAGGACCGCGTGCAGGGCCCCGGGAATCTCCAGGGCGCTGTCGAGCATCCATGACAGATCGTCGTTCACGAGACCTCATGTCCTTCGCTGCTTGCACCACGTGTGCTGCTCGTAGGGCCCGCCTCGTCGCGCGCGGCCCGGCCGGACTGCGTGCCCCGCTGGAACGCGCCCATGATCGCCGCCGTCTCTGCGCCGGAGCGCCCGGAGGTGCGGGCGTCGGGTGCGCTGCCCGGCACGATCGCCATCGGCCGCTTGCGGCGCCTGCGGGGCAGGCCGTCGGCGGTGGCGGACGCGGTCAGCGCGGGCTCGGGCCCGGTGGCGTGGGGTATCGCGTGCGGGGGCATGTGGGCCGGCGCCTTCTGCTCGGGCATGGCGGTGAGCAGTTCGTGGGGCAGCAGGACGACCGCGCGCACCCCTCCGTACGGGGAGGAGGAGTCCACGGACACCTCGAAGCCGAAGCGTTCGCAGAGCACGCCGATCACGGCGAAGCCGAACTGCGGGGGGTTGCCGAGCGAGGACACGCCCTTGACGCGGCGGCTGGACAGCAGCCCCTCGGCGCGGGCCCGCTCCTCGTCGTTCATGCCGACACCGGCGTCGTCGACGACGATGCAGATGCCCTTGGGCACGGTGCGGATGTTGATCTCGACGACGGTGTCCGGGCTGGAGTAGCTGGTGGCGTTGTCGAGCAGCTCGGCCAGGGCCAGCGCGACCGGCTCGACGGCCCGGCTGGTGATGCCGAAGTCCACCTGGGAGAGGATCTCCACGCGCCGGAAGTGGCGGATGCGGCCCTGGGCGCTGCGCACCACGTCGTAGACGGACGCCACGTCGCGGTGGCGGCCGAGCCAGCCGTCGCAGAGCACGGCGATGGACTGGGCGCGCCGGCCGAACTGCGAGTTGGTGTGGTCGATCTCCAGCAGGTCCTGGAGGATGGCCGAGTCGCCGTACTTCTCCTGGAGCCGGGAGACGACGAGCTGCTGCTCGGCGGCGAGGCCCTGAAGGGTCCGCATCGCGGACTTCAGTACGGTCTTGGTCGCCTCCTCGGCCTCCTCCTGGGCGGCCTGGACGGACTGCGTGTAGTGGTTCTCCAGGTCGGAGTAGTGGCTGGTGAGCCCGTCGATCTCCTGCCGGAGCGCTCGGGCCGCCCTGCGCTGGCGGACGACGAGGGCGACGGCGGCGACGAGGAGGACGAGAAGCGCCCAGAGCACCGGGTTCGCTGTGTATTCCGTCATAAGACTCTCTTCAGGCGACTGACGGCCGGCTGATGATCCCGTCCAGGAGAGTGGACGCGCCCGCTCCGCAAGTGCGGTGATCGTATCATCGGACGAACAGGTGACCGACCGTCAACAGACGTCGCCTGTCGAAAGGTTGGGCCGACACGGCGT
Organism: Streptomyces sp. NPDC028635; assembly: GCF_040637635.1. Taxonomy (NCBI): domain Bacteria; kingdom Bacillati; phylum Actinomycetota; class Actinomycetes; order Kitasatosporales; family Streptomycetaceae; genus Streptomyces; species Streptomyces sp. NPDC028635. The sequence continues at coordinate 44,824 of NZ_JBEZWX010000027.1, forward strand.
CTACGCGAGAAGAACTCCGGGTGGCCCGGGCGCCGAGCCGCACGGCGGCGCGGCAGCCCCCGGAAGCGGCTGAGCGGCGAGAAACGGGCGAGCCTGCGAGAAGCCGGTGAGCCCGCGAGGAGGACGCAAGCTGGCGAAGAGCAGGTGACCTTGCGGGAAGCCGGTGAGCCCGCGAAGAGCACGTGCGCCCGCGAGGGTCAGGCGAGCCCGCAAAAAACCGGTGCGCCCGCGAACAGCGCGAAAGGGCCTCCGACGCGGGTCGGAGGCCCTTTCGGGCACAGCTGGGGCAGACGAGTCGGGCTGTACGCCGGGTTCTGTTCCCCGGTGTCCTCGCGGACGCCGGGGCGACGGCCATCCATCTAGGGCCGGCGTTGCCGCCGGTCTCGTGCGGTCTACCCGCGGACTCGGGCGGGCAGCCCTCGAACGTCCGCGCAGAGCGCCTTTCACAGCGCTCCTTTTGACCTTGCTCCGGGTGGGGTTTACCTAGCTGCCCAGGTCACCCTGGGCACTGGTGGTCTCTTACACCACCGTTTCACCCTTACCGAGGGCCGAAGCCCCCGGCGGTCTGTTTTCTGTGGCACTGTCCCGCGGGTCACCCCGGGTGGCCGTTAGCCACCACCCTGCCCTGTGGAGCCCGGACGTTCCTCGGGAAGCCCCCCGTCAAGGGGACTCCACGCGGCCGTCCGCCCGGCTCGTCTGCCGTGTGGACCATGGTACCGGGCGGGTGGTCCTGCGCGGACCCGCCGCCGTCGCGAGGACCGAGCCCGCCAGGATCAGGGCGAAGGACACGCCGATGGTGGGCGTCAGCCGCTCGCCCAGGAACACCGCGCCGGCCGCCACCGCGACCGCCGGGTTGACGTACGTGATCACCGTCGCCCGGGTCGGGCCCGCCTCCTTGATCAGCTCGAGGAAGGCGACGAACGCCACGGCCGTGCAGATCACCCCGAGCCCGGCCAGCGCAGCCAGCACCGGGGGCGCGGGTACCTGCGAGGGCCAGGTCGCCGCCGCCGCGGGCGCGTACACCAGCGCCGCCAGCGCCAGGCAGGGCGCCGTCAGGTGCAGGGACGGGACGTCCTTGAGGTGACGGGCGGCGATCAGCGGTGCCGTGGCGTACCCGACCACCGTCAGCAGTACCTCCGCGAGGGAGCGGGCGTCGCCGCCGGTCAGATGCGGGGCGGTGAGGACGCCGACGCCGGCGAGACCCAGGGCGAGGCCGCTCAGCCGTCGTACGCCGAGGTGTTCGGTGGCGCCGAAGAAGCGGGCCAGGGCCACGCCGACCACCGGGACGCCCGCGATCAGCAGGCCCGCCGTGGAGCTGGACAGGTGCCGCTCGGCGTCGGTGAGGGTGTACCAGGGGCCGATGATCTCGATGCACGCGAAGGCCAGCAGCGGACGCCAGTGGGTGCGCACGGAACGGGCCAGGCCGGGCTGGCGCAGGGCGAAGGGGAGCAGGAGGGCCGCGCCGAGCGCGCAGCGCACGAACACCACCGTGGCCGGGGACACCGCGTCCACCGCCACCTTGATCATGAGATAGGGGATGCCCCAGACCACTCCCATCAGGGAGAAGAGGAACCAGCCGCGTGCAGTCATGCGAAGAGTTTCGGCCAGGGCCTCACCGCGCGTCTTGAACGCTGTTGCGGTACGCCGCCGGGGTGACCCCGAGCACCCGGCGGAACCAGCGGGTCAGGTGCGCCTGGTCGGCGAAGCCCACCAGGCCGGCCACCTCGGCCGGACGCAGCCCCGCCTCCAGCAGCCCCCGGGCCCGGCTCACCCGGTGCTGGGCCAGCCAGGCGTACGGCGGTATCCCGGTCGCCGTGCGGAAGGCGCGCAGCAGTTGGTAGCGGGACAGACCGAGCTCGGCGGCGAGGTCGGCGAGGGAGGGCGGGGCGAGCAGTTCGCCGGCCAGGCGGTCACGGACGACGGCGGCGACGCGGTCGGCGCCGGGCACGGTGTCGCTCGCCGCGCGGGCCGTGGAGTGGCGCCGGGCCAGGGCCGTGAGCAGCCACGGCAGCCGGGACTCGGCCTCCAGCGGATCGGGGCAGGCGGCGAGCTCGGTGTGGGTCAGGCGCAGCGCGGCGGCCAGTTCGGGGTCGTGCAGGACCGGTTCGCGAAAGTGCGGGAGGCCCTCGCCGAGCAGGCCGTCGCCCAGCAGTGCGGGCGCCGCGTACAGGGCGCGGTACGCGTAGCCCTCGGGCGCGGCGGGGCCGCCGGTGTGCATCTCGCCGGGTTCCAGGACGACGAGGGAGCCGGGACCGGAGTGGATCCGGCCGCCCCGGTAGGCGATGACCTCCAGGCCGCCGAGGGTGACGCCGACGGTGTACTCGGCGTGGGCGTGCGGGGCGTAGACGTGCCGGTCGAAGGAGGCGGTCAGCAGGTCGAGCGGCGGCCCGCCACGGCCCAGCCGCGCCCTGGTCCACCGCGCCTCTTCACGCCCGTCACCCATGCCGTGCACCCCCTGGACTCGGAGAGTGCAACACCGTCCGGCTCAGAGAAAGTCCGAGGTCTCCAGCTCGAAGGCGAACGGCTCGGGCAGGGCGAGGGCCTTGCCGAGCGGGCGGGTGCACTGCTCGCGGTACTCGTCCTTCTCCGGATCACTGAACAGCGTGACGGAGGAGGCTTCTCGGTCGATGAGCAGGTAGAGGGGGATGCCGCCGCGGGCATGGCAACGGCGTTTGGCTTCACGGTCGCCCTTCGGCCTGGTGGACGTCACCTCCAGCACCATGGCGACCCCGTCGCAGGGCATCCAGGGGTCGGCGCCCCGGTACAGCCGCAGCTTCCGGGGGGCGAACGTGCCGTCCGGGATCACGTGGTCCTTCGGGCAGCCGCCCCCGCTCCGCAGCTTCAGCCCCTTGTTCCCGGAGAACTGCATGTCGGTCCGCGACCGCCTGTACACCTGGTTGACGATCAGCTCGATGTAGTCCTCGTGATCCCCGTCGGGCGGCGGTGTCACTACGATCTCCCCCTCGACCAGCTCGGCCCGGAAACCCTCGGGGGTGTCCAGGGCGAGAAAGCCCTCGAGCAGGACCTCTTCCTGCGTGAGCGGCTCATGGGCCATGGCAGTCATGTCACGCCCCTCCTTCGGTCGCTCGCCAGGCTGGGACATCGCGTGATCACCCGTCCGAGAGATCGGAAACCGTCCCCTCGATCGTGGCACACGACGAACGCGGGCGTCAGGCGGCGGACCGTGGCTCGGCCTGCCGCGACGCCACCGTCTTCACGGGGTGATGCGGATCGGAGAACTCGCCGCGGTCGTCGAGGGCGTCCACGTCGCGCTGCCGGGCCGGCGGAGGGAGGTGGGGGTCGTGCGGCTGTACGCGGACGGCGCCGGGGGTCCGGTGCGGGGGGGGTCACGCCGGTTCGAAGCTCACCTTCGCCGCTTGCGGGTCGGCCTGGGTGAGCCGCACCGGCAGCCGCTCCCCGAGGGAGCCGGGGCCGGCGCCGCGGATCTCGCCGATGACCGCCGGCGACTCCACCTGGACGGTTCCCCGGTGGTCGTCCAGCTCCACCACGCACCCCTGGAACACGGCCCCCACCTGGTCCTGGAGCACCACCGCCTCGACCAGGTCGATGCAGGCCCGGTCGACCTTGCTCGCGAGCCGGCCGCCCTCGGCCATCCGGTCGTGCACCACGTCCAGCGCGGCGCGCGCCCACTCGGGCGGTTCCTTCCCCGCGCAAGCCGCGACCGCGATCTCGGAGGTCCAGCGGTCGACGAGGCGGCGCAGGGGGGCCGTGCAGTGGGTGTACGGCGCGGCGACCGCGGCGTGCGTGGTGAGCTCCGGGAGGTTGCCGTCGCGGAAGACCGTGTACTCGGCGTGCCCCATCACCGTCGCGCACGCCTGGAGGAACGCGGCGTGGCGCGGCAGGTGCGGGTCCAGGGAGCGGACCAGCTGCGCGTACGACACGTGGTGCGGCCAGTCGATGTGCAGCGCGAACGCGGTGCGGCGCAGCCGGTCCACGGCGCCGGTCGGGGTGGGCGGCAGGGTGCGCAGGACGCCCGTGCCGTGCGCCAGCATCAGCTGGGCCGCGGCCATGCCGGTGAGCAGGGAGATCTGGGCGTTCCAGCCGTCGGTGGCGAGCGGGGCGCGGTAGGCGAGTTCGTAGGTGTGGTCGCGCGGGACGATCTCCTGCTCGGGCACGCGCAGCGAGACGCCGCCGCGCTCGGCCTCCCGCGCCTGGAGCAGCTGACCGACGGTCTTCAGCAGCGCGAGCGGTTCCTCCGCGGTGCCGGTGTCGATCTGCTGCTGCACGCCCGCGTAGTCCAGCCGGGCCCGGCTGCGCACCAGGGCGCGGCGGACGTCGACGCTCCGGGTCCGGCCGTCGGCGTCCAGGTCGATCGTCCACAGCACGGCGGGCCGGGTCTGGCCCGGCAGCAGGCTCGCGGCGCCCTCGCTGAGCACGGGCGGGTGCAGCGGGACGCGGCCGTCGGGGAAGTACAGGGTCAGCACCCGCTGCCGCGCCTCCCGGTCCAGCGGACCGCCCGGTACGACGAAGGCGGCCACGTCGGCGATGGCGTACCGCACGCGGTAGCCGGCGCCCTGCCGGGACAGGTGCAGGGCCTGGTCCAGGTCGAGGGAGCCGGGCGGGTCGATGGTGAACAGCGGGACGTCGGTGGCGTCGTGCACCGGCAGCGCCGGGTCCCGGGCGACCCGGTCGGCCTCGGCGAGCACCTCCGGCGGGAAGGGACCGGGGACGGCGAGCCGGGTGCGCAGGGCGTCGAGGGCGCTGCGCATCGGTGCCTCGGGGGCGCCGGTCACGTGCACGGGGCAGCGGGGCATACCGCCACCGTAGGGCGCGGGCGGCCGGGTGGCACGCCGTACGCTGGGGCGGTCCCCCTTGGTTAAGGAGAAAGCCCGTGCTCGTCCTGCTCCCGCCCTCCGAGGGCAAGGCGCCGTCCGGCCCCGGCGCCCCGCTGTCGCTGGAGTCGCTGTCCCTGCCGGGGCTCACGGCCGCCCGGCGGACCGTGCTGGAGGAGCTGGTCGAGCTGTGCGCCGCCGACGAGGAGAAGGCGCGCGAGGTGCTCGGGCTGAGCGAGGGGCTGCGCGGGGAGGTCGCGAAGAACGCCGCGCTGTACGAGGCCGGTGCGCGGCCCGCGGGCGAGGTGTACACGGGGGTGCTGTACGACGCCCTGGGCCTGGCCTCGCTGGACGGGGTGGCGCGGGAGCGGGCGGCGCGCTCGCTGCTGGTGTTCTCGGGGTTGTGGGGTGCCGTACGGGTGACGGACGCGATCCCCTCCTACCGCTGCTCGATGGGCGTGAAGCTGCCCGGGCTGGGGGCGCTGGGCGCGTACTGGCGCACCCCGATGGCGTCCGTGCTGCCGGAGGCGGCCGGGGACGGGCTGGTGCTGGACCTGCGGTCGGCGGCGTATGCGACGGCGTGGAAGCCGAAGGGTGAGGTGGCGGGCCGCACCGCGACGGTGCGGGTGCTGCACGCGCCGACCCGGAAGGTGGTCAGCCACTTCAACAAGGCGACGAAGGGGCGGATCGTGCGCAGCCTGCTGACGGCCGGGGCCGCGCCCGAGGACCCGGCGCGGCTCGTGGAGGCCCTGCGGGACCTCGGGTACGTCGTGGAGGCGGAGGCGCCCGCGAAGTCGGGCCGGGCGTGGGCCCTGGATGTGCTGGTGGACGAGGTCCACTGAGGCCGCGACCAGCAGTCGTTGCATTCTCTGCAACGACCTTTGCGCAGGCTGCACCGGGCGGGCAGGATGAGGCCATGCCCGAGCCTCAGCCTGCCCCCGCGTCCGCTGCGCCCGTCTCCGCCCCTGCCCCTGGCTCCGTGCTGGACCTCGCCCCCGTCCTCCCGGTCGTCGTCCTGCAGGACGCCGCCGACGCCGTACCGCTCGCCCGGGCGCTGGTCGCCGGCGGGCTGCCCGCGATCGAGGTCACCCTGCGCACGCCGGCGGCACCGGCCGCGATACGGGCGATCACGGACGGGGTGCCGGGCGCGGTGGCCGGCGCGGGCACGGTGATCACCCCGGAGCAGGTCGGCCGGTGCGTGGCGGCCGGGGCACGGTTCCTGGTCAGCCCGGGGTGGACGGACGGCCTCCTGGCGGCGATGACCGCTTCCGGGGTGCCGTTCCTGCCCGGGGTGTCGACGGCCTCCGAGGTGGTGGCGCTGCTGGAGCGGGGGTTGCGGGAGATGAAGTTCTTCCCGGCACAGGCCGCGGGCGGCACGGGATATCTGACGTCACTGGCCGGCCCGCTGCCGCAGGCCCGTTTCTGTCCCACCGGCGGCATCACGCCGGACCTGGCCCCCGACTACCTGGCCCTGCCCAACGTCGGCTGCGTGGGCGGAAGCTGGATGGTGCCGGCGGACGCGGTGGCCGCCGGCGACTGGGCGCGGATCGAGCGGCTGGCTCGCGAGGCGGCCGGGCTCGGTGGGCGCGGCCGCTGACCGCTCAGCGCAGGTGCCCGGTGTCGTTGAACAGGCGCACGCTCGCGTTGCCGTCGGCGTAGTACGCCACGGCCGACAGGGACGCCGCCGACAGTTCCATGCGGAACAGGGACTCCGGGGGCGCGCCCAGGGCGAGCCGGAGCAGGGTCTTGATCGGCGTGACGTGGGTGACCAGCAGGACCGTGCGGCCCGCGTACGCCGCGATCAGCTTGTCGCGTGCCGCCGCGACGCGGACCGCGGTGTCCGCGAAGCTCTCGCCGCCGCCGGTCGGCGCGACGTCCGGGGAGGCGAGCCAGGCGTTCAGGTCGTCCGGGTAGCGCTCGCGCACCTCGGCGAAGGTCAGCCCCTCCCAGGCGCCGAAGTCCGTCTCGCGCAGCCCCTCCTCGACCGTCACCTCCAGTCCGAGGCGGTCGGCGACGATGCCGGCGGTCTCACGGGTGCGGGTCAGCGGGGAGGCGACGACGTGCTGGACGGTGCCGCGCCGGGCGAGCGCGGCGGCGACCCGTTCGGCCTGGTCCCGGCCGACGCCGGAGAGGGCGGGATCGGTGCCGCCACTGCCCGAGAAACGCTTCTGCGGCGTCAACGGCGTCTCACCGTGCCGCAGCAGCACGAACGTGGCGGGCGCCCCGAGATCGGGGCCGGACCCCCAGCCGGGCGCGGAGGTCTCGGCGGCGCCGCCCGCCTGATCCGAGACGGCCGGGGCCGTGCCGGGCGCCGCTGCCGCGGGCGTCCCCCGCGCCGTCGCTCCCGCGACCGTGCGGGCCGCGCGGACGTCGGCCAGGGCCGCGCGGGCGCGGGCCGCGCCCGCTGCGGCGTCGCCGGGCGGACCGGACGGCTCGGGGATCACGGCCGCGTCCAGTTCCGCGCGGGACGCCGACGGCGTCCACTGCTCGCCGCGGCCGCCCGCGTCCATCGCCTCGTTGGCCAGGCGGTCGGCGTGCTTGTTCCGCTCGCGCGGGATCCACTCGTAGGTGACCCGGCCGGGCGGGAACACCGTCGCCGCCTGAGCCGCGAGCGGCTTCATCGAGGGGTGCTTGATCTTCCAGCGGCCCGACATCTGCTCGATGACGAGCTTGGAGTCCATCCGGACGTGCACCGAGGCCGAGGCGTCCAGCTCGTGCGCCGCGCGCAGACCGGCCAGCAGTCCCCGGTACTCGGCGACGTTGTTCGTGGCGACGCCGATGTACTCGGCCCGCTCGGCCAGCGTCTGCCCGGTCGCCGCGTCCTTGACCACGGAGCCGTACCCGGCCGGGCCGGGGTTGCCCCGCGACCCGCCGTCGGCCTCGACGATGAACTCCCGCACCCCGAAGGCTCCCTACAGCCCGGACTCGGCCGTGCGCACCAGGATGCGGCGGCAGTTCTCGCAGCGCACCACGGTGTCCGGCGCGGCCTTGCGGATCTCGCTCAGCTCGGTGATGGCGAGCTCCTGGCGGCAGCCCTGGCAGGTGCGCTGGTACAGCTTGGCCGCGCCGACGCCGCCCTGCTGGGCGCGCAGCTTGTCGTACAGCTTCAGCAGGTCGTCGGGGACCGAGGCCGCCACGACCTCGCGCTCCTTGGTCACCGAGGCGGCCTCGCCGTCGATCTCCTCGAACGCGGCGTCCCGGCGGCCGGTCGCGTCGTCGATCTTCGCCTGGACGGAGGAGACACGCTCGGTCAGCTCGCCCACCCGCTCCTGGGCCGCCTCACGGCGCTCCATGACCTCCAGGACGACGTCCTCGAGGTCGCCCTGCCGCTTGGCGAGGGAGGCGATCTCGTGCTGGAGGTTGGACAGGTCCTTCGGCGAGGTCACGGCGCCGGAGTCCAGGCGCTGCTGGTCGCGGACGGCGCGCTGGCGGACCTGGTCGACGTCCTGCTCGGCCTTGGTCTGCTCGCGGGCGGTGTCGCTCTCCTCGGTCTGCGCGGCCACGAGCAGGTCGCGCAGCTGGGTCAGGTCCTTGGTGAGCGACTCGATCTCGGCGTGCTCGGGCAGCGACTTCCGCTTGTGCGCGAGCTGCTGCAGGCGCACATCCAGGGCCTGGACGTCGAGGAGTCGGATCTGGTCGGCGGGCGCGGCGTTCAGTTGGGGGCTCCAGGTGACGGGGAGTGGCTGGTCCAGGGGTCGGTGACCGTCTTCGAGACGTGGACGCGCAGGTCCCATCCGTGCCGGTCGGAGATCTCGTCGAGCTGGCTCGCGGCCAGCTCGCACCAGGGCCACTCGGTGGCCCAGTGCGCCGCGTCGAGCAGCGCGAGAGGACTGTGGGCGACCGCCTCGCTCGCCGGGTGGTGGCGCAGGTCGGCGGTCAGGAAGGCGTCGACGCCGGCCGCGCGGACCTGGTCGAAGAGGCTGTCGCCGGAGCCGCCGCTGACGGCGACCGTGCGGATCACCGTCTCCGGGTCGCCGGCCACGCGGATGCCCTGGGCGGTCGCGGGCAGGCGCTCCGCGGCACGCGCGGCGAACTCGCGCAGCGGCAGCGGGTGGTCCAGCTCGCAGATCCGGCCGAGGCCCCGGCGGCCCTCCGGATCGCTCGGGTCCGCCACGAGCGGTCGTACGACACGAAGGTCCAGCGCGCCGGCGAGCGCGTCGCTCACGCCCGGGTCGGCGGTGTCCGCGTTCGTGTGGGCCACGTGCAGCGCGATGTCGTTCTTGATCAGCGTGTGCACGACCCGGCCCTTGAAGTGGGAGGCCGCGACCGTGGTCGTGCCGCGCAGGTAGAGCGGGTGGTGGGTGACCAGCAGGTCGGCGCCGAGCTTGACGGCCTCGTCGACGATCTCCTGCACGGGGTCGACGGCGAACAGGACCCGCGTGACCTCCTGCTCCGGGTCGCCCACGACGGTGCCGACCGCGTCCCAGGACTCGGCCCGCTCGGCGGGCCACAGCTTCTCCAGCGCGGCGATGACTTCAGACAGACGGGGCACGGGTGCAAGGCTACCTGGCTGATCTGCCCCTCTGTACAGCTGTCGCCGCCCCTGTGACCGGGTCTGCGCCGCTCAGCACATTCGCCCCGTTTTCCTCAGGCGAATCGCTTCTGCACCACCCTTATGTGTGAAGGGCCGGCCGCCGCGTGCCCCGCCCGTGCGTGCGAAAACTAGCTTCGTCGCCGGAGGTGACCGAACGATGACGGCCTGTGCGATCGAACCCCCGGCGGCGGACGAGGACGGCCTCTCCCCGCAGGCAGGGTGCGTGATCACGGCGGACGGCGGCTACGCCGCGCGCCTCGCCCACGACGGTGAGTCCCCCTTCCCCGAGCGCTGGACCCTCGGCGGCCCCGAGCCCTACGCCGTGCCGCTGCCCGGGAACCAGCCCGAGGAGGCCGGCAGCGAGGTGCAGCCGATGGCGGACGGCCGGGTGCTGATCAAGCGCCGGGTCGGCGAGCGCTACGACTTCTGCCTCCTCTATCCCACCGGCCCCGGCACCGGCGAGGCGCCGCTCGGCGCGGTGACACCCCCGCAGGACGGCGCGCTGCGGCTGCTGCCGCCGGCTCCGGGCGGCGAGCGGGCCTACGCGCTCGCGGTGGGCCCGCGCTCCAGCACGGTGTGGCTGGTCGCGGGCGGGGCGTTCGGCCCGGAGCGGCTGGCGGAGGTGCCGGGGCGCTGCTCGGGCGGGGTGTGGCTGGATCACGCCGGGCGGATGCTGGCCCTGGACCGGGAGAACGGCGGGCGGACCAAGACGGTCGTGGTGGACCTCGGGCGCGACGGCGAGGTGTCGCCGCTGCTGCAGATCGCCGAGGCCAGCGACGACCGGCTGCTGCTCGCCGACCCCGACAGCGGGCTGCTGCTGATCTCCTCGGACGCGCCCTCGCCCGGCGAGCCCCGGCTCGGCTGGGGTGTCATGGGCAGCACCCTGCCGGTGCGCTTCCCGGAGAGCCTCAGACTGCCGGAGTGCCGGGTGACGCCGTTCGCGGTCCAGCCGGGACAGGTGCTGACGCCGGAGAGCTGCGCGGTGGCGCTGCGCATCGACGGGCCGCTGGGCACCTGGGCCGGGATGTGGCGGCCGGCCGAGCGGCAGGTGCACCATCTCGCCGCGCCCGCGGGCTGGTTGACGGGCGCCGGGCTCGTCACGCCCGAGGGCGAGCTGCTGCTGCCGTACACCACGGCGGAAGTGCCCTGCGGGCTGGCCCGGCTGAGCGTGCCGGCGGTGGTCCCGCCGGCACGCGAGACCCCGGTCGAGGAGGCCCCCGAGCCGGCCGCGCCGCGCCCGGTGCCGTTGCAACAGGCGCCGTTGGGGCGACTTGTAACGAAGTAGTGCCGGTTGGCGTGTGCGGCTGGATCGGGCCCGAGGTGCGCCGGTTACACTCGCCCGGCTGTAAGGAAAGATCATGTTGACGGGGTGAATTCATCCGATGAGCGACGCCAGCACGACGCAGCCGCAGGGCCGTGAGGCCGAGATGGCAGCAGCCGGGCACGGCAGGCACCGGGGTCCGGTGTCGGTGCAGGACGGCGAGGCGGCCCCCCAGGGCCGTCACCGCAGGACGTCCGACCAGGCCGAATCGGCGGCCTGACGGTACGTGCGCGAACGGCCCCGCCCGGGCAGTCGGGGCGGGGCCGTTCCGCGTCTCCGGGGGGGCGCGTCGCCGGGACCGGTGCCTCAGGCGTGGTGGACGACGGTATCGGTGAGGACGGGCGCCTCGTCCCGCTCGACGGCGCTCACGGTGACCCGTACACCGCCCTCGGCGCGCCACATGCGGATGCGCAGGGTCTCCCCGGGATACACGATCCCGGCGAACCGTGCGCGATACGACCGCACCCGCGTCACGTCCCCGCCGAGCAGTGTGTCGACGACGGCCTTGAGGGTCATGCCGTAGGTGCACAGCCCGTGCAGGATCGGCCGCGCGAATCCGGCGGCCCGGGCGAATCCGGGATCGGCGTGCAGGGGGTTGTGGTCGCCGGAGAGGCGGTACAGCAGCGCCTGGTCCTCGCGGGTCGCGTGCTCGACGATCCGCTCGGGCTCACCGGTGGGTGCCGCGAGACGCGAGGCGGGGCCGCGGGCGCCCCCGAAGCCGCCCTCACCGCGCACGTGGACATGGGCCTCGTCGGTCCACAACGGGCCGCCGGAGTCGGCGGCGTCGGTGCGCAGCACGAGCACGGCCGCCCCGCCCTTGTCGTGCACGGCGGTGATGCGCGAGGTGGTCCGCGCGGTGCCCTCCACCGGGATCGGGCGGTGCACGGTCAGCGTCTGCCCGGCGTGCAGGACGCGTGCGAGGTCGACGTCGACGCCCGGCACGGACAGCGCGCGGATCACGCCGGGCGCGCCGGAACCGGCGACGGTGGCGAAGCTCGGCAGGACGTGCAGCCGGGACTCCAGGGTGTAGCGCAGCTCACCGGGGTCGGTGGCGGGGACGCCCGCGCCGATGCCGAGGTGATAGAGCTGGACGTCCTCGGCGGTCCAGGAGATGTCACCGGTGAGGGGCGCGGCCGCGAGGGCCTTGCTCGTGTCGATGGGCATGGGACTCCTGTACGTCGCCGACTGCCCTCTGTATAACCCGGTGCGCCGGTGGAACGGAACCGCATGACGGGCCGTCGGCCACGTGCGCCGGAAGGACATTTGTCCTGCCGGAATCCGTACACGCGTATCTGCCGGACGGCGCCCCCTCTCCGTACCGTCAAGGACGCGGTGGGACATGTGCCCAGGACGGCTGCCATGCTCGTCCTCGTCGGCCGGCGGACGGCCTTGCGTGCGGACCCGGTAGGCCGTACCGGCGCGTTTGCGGACCGGCTGAGCGCGCGGCGACACAATCGATCGGGGGATCACGGATGGGGTTCAGGGACGACGCAGGGCACCGGCTGCGGAAGACGCGGGAGGCGGCGGCCCGCAGCAGGACGGAGATGGCGCGCTTCCGGGCGAGCCAGCGGGAGACCCGCGGGACCCGCCGGTGCGGGAAGCAGGAGGAGAACCCGGGCCCGCCGCCCAGCGGTTTCACCCTGCTGCCCTGGCTCCTGATGGGCCTGGGGGCGTTCTCCAACGTCTTCCAGGGACGGACCTCGAACCCGTGGATCGGCGGTCTGGGTCTGCTCGCCTTCAACTCGCTGTACATCTACGTCGTGTTCCGCGCGTTCGACAAGCAAAAGCGGCAGGAGCGCTCCACGCGCGTGGCGCTGGGGCTGATGGCCGCGGTGACGTGCGGGCTGGCCGTCGGGTACGGCGACGGCTGGCTGCTGTTCTTCCCGCTGCTGGGGCTGGCCACGGGCTCGGTGGTGCGCGGGCCGCGGGTGAAGGCGGTCGGGGCCGCCGTGGCCGTCCTCGCGGGCGCGGTGTCCTACGCGCACGACGGCTGGGACGGGATGACCATCGCGTACGCCACGTGGACCTCCACGATGGTGACGGCCGCGATCCTCTCCCTGTCCGAGGCCGTGCGTGAACTGCGCGCCGCCCGGGAGGAGCTGGCGCACCGGGCGGTGGAGCAGGAGCGGCTGCGCTTCTCCCGCGACCTGCACGATCTGCTCGGGCACACGATGTCCGTGATCGTGGTCAAGTCCGAGGCGGCACGGCGGCTGGCGGCGCGTGATCTGGACGCGGCGCTGGCGCAGATCACCGACATCGAGTCGGTCGGCCGCCAAGCGCTCACCGAGATCCGGGAGGCCGTCACCGGATACCGGGACGGCAGCCTGTCCACGGAGCTGGACCGGGCGCGTTCCGCGCTGACCGCGGCGGGCATCGAACCGGTCGTGCGCCGCTCGGGGCCGCCGCCGGCCGCGCAGACGGAGGCGCTGCTGGGGTGGGTGGTGCGCGAGGCGGTGACCAACGCGGTGCGCCACAGCGGCGCGCGGCGGTGCGAGATAGCGGTCACGGGAGGCGGGGAGAAGGTGCGGTTGACGGTCAGCGACGACGGGCGCGGGCCCCTCACTGCGGGTGCGGGCGTCGGCGGTACGGGACTGACGGGGCTGACGGAGCGATTGGCGGCGGCCGGCGGCACGCTGACCGCCGGGGCCGGGGAGCGCGGCGGGTTCGTGGTGCGGGCGGAGCTGCCGGCACCGGCGGATGTCGCGCACACGGTCACGGCATGAGCGGGGTGCACCACGCCGGTGCGGCCTACGCTGGGCGGGTGAACGAGGAGATGCCCCGGGGGCGGCGCCCCGGCAAGTCGATCCGGGTGCTGCTCGCCGAGGACCAGGGGATGATGCGCGGGGCCCTTGCGTTACTGCTGGGGATGGAGCCGGACATCGAGGTCGTGGCGCAGGTCGGCACGGGGGACGCGATCGTGGACGCCGCGCTGACGCACCGCCCCGACGTCGCGCTCCTCGACATCGAACTGCCCGGTATCAGCGGGCTGGACGCCGCGGCCGGGCTGCGTGAGCAGGTGCCCGACTGCCGGGTGCTGATCCTCACCACCTTCGGCCGGCCCGGCTATCTGCGCCGGGCGATGGAGGCGGGCGCCGCCGGATTCCTCGTCAAGGACGGCCCGGTGGAGGAACTGGCGGAGGCGATCCGCCGGGTGCTGACCGGGGAGACGGTGGTCGACCCGGCGCTGGCCGCCGCCGCGCTCAGCGCCGGTCCCAGTCCGCTGACCGTGCGCGAGTGCGACGTGCTGAAGGCCTCCGCGGACGGCGCGACGGTCGCCGACATCGCCGCCGTCCTGCATCTGTCGGAGTCCACGGTCCGCAACTACCTGTCCTCGGCGATCGGCAAGACCGGCACCCGCAACCGCATGGAAGCGATGCGCGAGGCCCGCCGGCAGGGGTGGCTGTAGCGGGACCGGCTGCCGGGGCCGTCTCTCGCGGGGCCGCCGCCAAGGGGCGGCCGTCATAGCGGCGCGCCGTCACGGCTCTTGCTGTCACGGCTCCCGCGCTCACGGCTCCCGCCGGAACACCGCCGCCCACAGGAACGGCTCCCCGAAGTACGGGGAGGCCTGCGGCTCGTCGCGCATCGGGCGCAGTTCCAGCTCGGTCAGATCGGCGAAGACCGCCCGAAGGGACTCGGCGGTGTAGGCGAGGCCGCCGTGCAGCGCGCCGGTGCGGTACAGCTCGGCGTCGGGCACTTCCGAGCCCATGGCACCGGACGCGAAGCAGGAGAGGGTGAAGTGGCCGCCGCGCGCGAGCAGCCGGTCCAGCAGGGCGAGGTAGCTGATGCGGCGGTGCGGCGCCAGGTGGTGGAAACAGCCGGAGTCGTGGATCAGGTCGTACGGTCCGGTCAGTTCCGTACCCATCAAGTCGAAGGCGTTGCCGCACAGATAGCGCACCGCGGCGGTGTCCGTCCTCTCCCGTGCCCACGCCACGGCGGCCGGGGACAGGTCGACGGCGTCCACCTGGAAACCGCGCGCGGCGAGGTGGCGGGCGTTGCGGCCGGGGCCGCAGCCGAGGTCGAGGGCGCGCCGCCCGGTGATGCGGCCCGCGTCCAGCCAGGCGGCCAGATGCTCGTCCGGCTTGTCCACGAAGAACGGCACCGGCCGGCTCCGGTCGGCGTAGAAGTCGTCCCACCATCCGGCCGCCCGGGCCGTCCAGCGGTCCGCGCCGGGCGCGAACAGCCCGTCCAGCAGCGTCAGTACGTCGTCGGTGGTACGGATGTGACGGTCCATGAGGCCCTCGCTTCCCTCGCCTGCCGGGTGCCGTGATCGTAGGCGGGAGAAGGGCTCGGGCCCAGGTCAGGCGGTTCTGCCGGAGCGCTGCCCACAGGCCCGGGCGGGCCGTGAGCGGGCGGGCGCGAGGGGGCGGGAGGCGTCACCCCGGGAGTACGGGGAAAACGCGGCCGGGACCCGCGGACGGGGCGGGGCGGGGGCGTTGCGGCGGACGCCCGGGACACTTTTCCGGCGGTCTAGGAAGCGGGGTTCGCGGAGGCCCGGGAAGCGGGCTTCCGGCGGCCCGGGAAGCGGGCTTCCGGCGGCCCGGGAAGCGCGTTTCCGGCGGCCCGGGAAATCGGCGTCGCGCCGCGGCACACGGGGCCCTCACCTCGCCGTACCGCAATGCGCCGCGCCGTGCGTCACCGCGCCGCGCGCCTCACCTTGCCGCAGCCCTGCGCGGCATCACCCTGTCGTCCCCCTGCGCGGCAGCCAGACCAGCATCAGCGCCGTACCCGCCAGCAGGACCGCCGTGGACGCGCGGAAGACCAGGGCGTAGCCGTCCGTCAGGGCCTGCGGGGTGCCCTCGTCGCCTGTACGGGCCGCGGCGATCGTCGACATCACCGCCAGTCCCAGGGAACCACCCATCGTGCGGGAGGTGTTGACCAGACCGGAGACCAGTCCGGCCTCCCCCGGCGCCGCGCCCGAGGTGGCGAGGGCGGCCAGCGGGGTCATGGCCATGCCTCCACCGAGCATCATCAGCACACCGGGGATCATGATCGTCGTGACATAGGGGCCGTGCGCGGTCATCGCCGACTGCCAGCCGAACCCGGTCGCCGCCACCAGCGAGCCGAGCACCGCCACCGTGCGCGGCCCGGCCGAGCGCATCAGCCGCGGGGCGGCCTTGGAGCCGAGGACGACGGCCAGCGAGCTGGGCACCAGGGCGAGCCCGGCCTCCAGCGGGCTGTAGCCCAGCACGTTCTGGGCGTACAGGGTCATGAAGAACCACATGCAGAACATCGTCGAACCGCTCACGAACATCGCCGCGTTCGCCGAGGCGACCGAGCGCAGCCGCAGCAGGCCGAGCGGCATCAGCGGGGACGCGGTGCGCGCCTCCACGGCGAGGAACAGCGCGATCAGCGCGAGCCCCGCGGCCAGTGGCGCCAGCGTCTGCGGCGCGGTCCACCCCTGCGCCTCGGTCTGTGAGATCCCGTACGCCAGGGTGGCCAGGCCGGCCGTGACCAGGACGGCTCCCGGCAGGTCCAGGCGCCGGCCGTCGCCGGTGCGGCTCTCCGGGAGCCAGGCCAGCGCACCGGCCAGGACGACCGCGCCGACGGGCACGTTGATCAGCAGGACCCAGCGCCAGGACAGCACGTCGACGAGCACCCCGCCGACCAGGCCGCCGGCCGCGCCGCCGCCCGCGCCGACGGCCGCCCAGGTGGCGATCGCCCGGGCCCGGGCGGCGCCCTCGGGCACGGCCGCGGTGAGGATGGTCAGCGTGGAGGGCGCGAGCACGGCCGCGCCCAGGCCCTGCACGGCGCGGGCGAGCAGCAGCTGCCAGCTCTCCTGGGCCAGGCCGCCGCCCACCGAGGCCAGCGTGAACAGGCCGAGCCCCACCAGGAACATCCGCTTACGCCCGTACAGGTCGCCGGCCCGGCCGCCGAGCAGCATGAAGCCGGCGAAGGCGATGGCGTAGGAGTTCACCACCCACTGCAGGCCCGACGCGCTCAGGTCGAGGTCGGTGCGCATGGAGGGCAGTGCCACGTTGACGACGGACACGTCGAGGACGACGAGGAACTGCCCGGCGCAGGCGAGCGCCACGACCAGCCACGTCGGCGGGGCGGAGCGGATGGGGGTCCGGGTGGGCGTGGCGGCGGCTTCGAGCATGGGTGTCATGCTCTCAACCGGCCGGCGCCCCTTGCATCGGGATTTCGCCGGGCACCGGAGTCCGCCCCCGGTCCTAGGACCGCCCCGCCGGCCGGCCCCAGGACGGCGCCGCCGACCGGTCCAGGACAGCGCCGTCGGCCGGCCCCAGGGCCGTGCCGCCGACCGGTCCCGGGAGCCCGCCGTCGGCCGCCCCGGTGGCGCCTCGCCGCCGGGCGGTGGCCTGACATCCGTTCAGATGGTCATGACATGGTCAAGAAATCATTAGCTGGCCAAAGCATCGGAATAGTTGCCCATGCATACGGGTTGCTGCTGGTCATGACACGAACGACGACCGACCAGCCCGCCCGGTCAGCGAGCGGGGCCGTCGTCCCGGTGCTCGCCTTCGCGGGCATCGTGGTCGCGGTGATGCAGACGCTGCTCGTCCCGGTGATCAAGGACCTGCCGCAGCTGCTCCACACCGCGCCCAGCAACGCCACCTGGGTCCTGACCTCCACCCTCCTCTCCGGCGCCGTGGCCACCCCGATCATGGGCCGCCTCGGTGACCTGTACGGCAAGCGGCGCATGCTGATCCTGAGCCTCGCCGTGATGGTGGTGGGCGCGCTGATCAGCGCCGTCACCGACGACCTGCTCACGATGATCGTGGGCCGCACCCTCCAGGGCTTCGCGATGGGCGCGATACCGCTCGGCATCGGCCTGATGCGCGACACCCTGCCGCGCGAGAAGCTCGGCTCGGCGATGGCCCTCATGAGCTCCTCCATCGGCGTCGGCGGCGGCCTCGCACTGCCCGCCGCCGCCCTGGTGGCCCAGCACGCCGACTGGCACGCCCTCTTCTACGGCGCGGCCGGCCTCGGTGTGCTCTCCATCGTCCTCACCCTGCTCACCGTCCCCGAGTCCCCGATGCGGGCCGAGGGCTCGTTCGACGTGCTCGGCGCGCTCGGTCTGTCCGCCGGCCTGGTGCTGCTCCTGCTGCCGATCACCAAGGGCAGCGACTGGGGCTGGGCCTCCGCCACCACGCTCGGCCTGTTCGCGGCCGCCGTCGCGGTGCTCCTGCTGTGGGGCGTGATGGAGCTGCGGCTCAAGGCGCCGCTGGTCGACCTGCGCACCACCGCCCGCCGCGAGGTGCTGCTCACCAACCTCGCCTCGATCATGGTCGGCGTCAGCTTCTACGTCGTCTCCCTCGTCCTGCCCCAGCTGCTCCAGCTGCCCACCGCCACCGGGTACGGCCTCGGCCAGTCCATGGTCGTCGCGGGCCTGTGCGTGGCCCCGCTGGGCCTGACGATGATGTTCACGGCGCCGCTCTACGCCCGCCTGTCCGCCCGCTACGGCCCCAAGGTCACGCTGATCATCGGTCTGCTCGTGATCGCGGTGGGCTACGCCGGCGGCCTCGGCCTGATGAGCGCAGCCTGGCAGACGATCGTGACCTCGGTCATGCTCGGCGCGGGCATCGGCCTCGCCTACTCCTCGCTGCCCGCGCTGATCGTCGGCGCGGTCCCGGCCTCCGAGACCGGCGCGGCCAACGGACTGAACACTCTCATGCGGTCCATCGGTACGTCGGTGTCGAGCGCCGTGATCGGCATGGTGCTGGCGAACACGGCGAACCACGTGGGCGGCGTGGCCGTGCCGACCATGCACGGCTTCCGGGTGTCCTTCCTCATCGCCACGGTGGCGGTCGCGGCGGGCCTGGTGATGGCCCTGCTGCTGCCGGGACGCAAGCCGTCCGCGGTGCCGCAGCTCGTCGCCTCCAGCGAGGAGGACGCGAACCTGGCACGGGCGGAAGAGGCGCTGCGGGGCTTCCGCGGGCGGGTGCTGTCCGCGGACGGTTCCCCGGTCGCCCGGGCCAAGGTCACGCTGATCGACCGGCGGGGGCGGCAGGCGGGGGCGACGGTGTCCTCGGCGGACGGCAGCTACGCCCTGGCCGTGCCGGACCCGGGGCCGTACGTCATCGCGGCCAAGGCCGCGGGGCATGCTCCGCTGGCTTCGGCTGCGAGCCACGCCGGGGGTGACCTCTCGGTCGAGCTGGACCTGTCCCTCCCCGGCGAGACGGTCGACGCGTAACGCCTGAGCCGCCGTCCGCGGCCGCGGCGCCGTCGCGGCCCGTCGCGCAGTTCCCCGTGCCCCTTCGGGGCGCTGCCCGCACCCCCGGTCGAGATGTCGGCCGGGGGTGCGGCAGCATAAGGCCCCCGTAGGAGCCGTACGACCGAGAGGCGCCCGTCCATGTCCACCGCCCCCAAGCCCGAGGTCCTCGCCGCGTTCGAGGCCGCCAAGGGGTTCATGCCCCTCGACGAGGGGCTGGCCCTGTACGCGGCCGCCGTGGAGGCGGGGGCGCTGGGGTTGCCGTTGCTGGAGGTCGGGACGTACTGCGGGCGGTCGACCGTGCTGCTGGCGGACGCCGCCCGGCAGGCCGGGGTCACCGCCGTCACCGTCGACCACCACCGAGGCAGCGAGGAGCAGCAGCCGGGGTGGGAGTACCACGACCCGGAGACCGTCGATACCGAGCTCGGGCTGATGGACACGCTGCCGACGTTCCGGCGGACCCTGCACCGGGCGGGTCTCGAGGATCACGTCGTCGCGGTGGTGGGGCGCTCGCCGCAGGTGGCGGCGTTCTGGCGGACCCCGCTGGGGCTCGTGTTCATCGACGGCGGGCACACCGACGAGCACGCGAACGCCGACTACGAGGGCTGGGCCCCGCATGTCGCCGAGGGCGGGCTGCTCGTCATCCACGACGTCTTCCCGGACCCGGAGGACGAGTTCACGGGCCAGGCGCCGTACCGGATCTATCTGCGGGCGCTGGAGTCGGGCGCGTTCACCGAGGTGTCCGTGACGCGGTCGCTGCGGGTGCTGCGGCGTACGGGCGGCGGAATCTGAACACCGGGCGTCCGCCCCGGTTAGGGTGGCAGGCGTGTCGTACCTAGGCCCGGAATTCGATCCACCCACGCCTCGCCGCTTCCCCCGCCGCCCGCTGGTCGTGGGGCTCGCGGCGCTCGTGCCGGGCGCGCTGCTCGGCTGGCTGGTGTACGAGGCGGTGGGCGCCCCCGGTGACGCGGGCGGCCCCGACCGGACGTCGGCGGTGGCGACGCCCCGGCACACCGGCGGCTCCCCCTCGGCACAGGACGACGGCAAGGCCCCCGCCGGATCGTCCACCCCGGCCGCCCCCGCGCCCCCTGCGTCGCCCTCCGCGCCCGGCGCGTCCGCCCCCGCGGCCTCCGGCCCGCTCAAGGGCAAGGTCGTCGTCATCGACCCCGGCCACAACCCCGGCAACGTCCAGCACACCGCCGCCATCAACCGCAAGGTGGACATCGGCACGAACTGGAAGGAGTGCGACACCACCGGTACCTCCACCAACGACGGGTACGCCGAAGCCCGGTTCAGCCTCGACGTCGCCCACCGGATGCGCGCGCTGCTGGAGCAGCAGGGCGCCACGGTGAAGCTGACGCAGGACGGCGACCGGCCGTACGGTCCGTGTGTGGACGAGCGGGCCCGGATCGGGAACACCGCGCACGCCGACGCCGTCGTGTCGATCCACGCGGACGGCTCCGCGCCCGGCAACCGCGGCTTCCATGTGATCCTGCCGGCGGCCGTGCACGCGGGCGCCGCCGACACCCGCCTCATCGTGGGGCCTTCGCGCGACCTCGGCGAGCGCATCGCCGGCAACTTCGTGCGCGTCACCGGCAGCGCGCCCTCCAACTACGTCGGCGACGGTACCGGGATCGTCACGCGGAAGGACCTCGGCGGTCTCAATCTGTCAACGGTTCCCAAGGTGTTCATCGAGTGCGGCAACATGCGCGATAGCAAGGACGCGGCGCTGCTGACCAGCGGCGCCTGGCGGCAGAAAGCGGCGCAAGGGATCTCTGAGGGAATCGTGAGTTTCCTGCGCGGGTAGGGATCAGCGCGCTCTTCCCTGCGGACAGCCTCGTCGGCCGGACGATAATGTCGTCCCTACGATGAGGGGCCACCCCCGCGCTTCACACCGGGGCCTGACGGCGACATGGTGACAGCGACGCCTCTTCCGACGACGAGACGACCTATGAAGGACCTGAAGTGAATATCCGCTCCCTCACTCGAGGCGACGGCGTGGTGATCGGAGCAGCG
This sequence comes from Streptomyces sp. NPDC028635, assembly GCF_040637635.1. Taxonomy (NCBI): domain Bacteria; kingdom Bacillati; phylum Actinomycetota; class Actinomycetes; order Kitasatosporales; family Streptomycetaceae; genus Streptomyces; species Streptomyces sp. NPDC028635. The sequence goes on from NZ_JBEZWX010000027.1 coordinate 65,658, forward strand.
GTGTTGCTGTTCATCGCGTCGTTCCTCGCTCAGTCCGGCTGCAACGCCCCGGACCCCTACTGCAACGCGGTCGACCGCATGAACGCGTGGGACAGCCTCGGAATGGGACTCGGCGTCTACATGGCCGGGGTGATCGGCGCCGTCCTGGTCGCGCTCGCCCGTCTCCAGCCGGGTGGCTCGCGGAAGATCGCGGGGCAGGACCTGGGAGCGTTCGGCACCGCGGTCACCGTGGTGGTCGCGTGGGTCCTGCTGTGGTCCCTGATCGACTCGGGCAACGCCGGCGCCGGTCTCATCCTGGGCTTCCTCGCCGCCGTGGTGCTGGCGGGCGGCGCCATCGCCACGCCGCTGGTCGGGGCGCTGCAGGCACCGCTGATGCCGGCCCCGAAGCCTGCCGCTCCGCAGCCCTACGGCGCCCAGCCGCAGGGTGGTTACGGCTACCCCGGCGCGCAGCAGCCGTCGTACGGCGGTCAGCCGCAGCCGGGCGGTGCCCAGCCCTACGGTGGGCAGCCGCAGGCCGCGCAGCCGCAGCAGGCCGGCCAGGCTCAGGCGCAGGCGCCGGCCGGGGAGTTCTCCCCGTTCTGGTTCGCGGTGCCGGTGCCGCGGCCGCTGTACGCGGAGGACGGCTCGCCGACTCCGATCGCCGAACTGGCTCCGGGCACCTGGTACCTGGCGGTGGAGCAGCGCGGTGCACAGCTGGTCGCGCAGACGCAGGACGGCCGCCGGGGCGTGCTGCAGGACACCTCGGGCATCCAGCGCGGCTGACCGCCCGCCGTCGTCGCCTCCGCGGCCCCTCGCCCCTGCCGGGCGGGGGGGCCGTCGCCGTGCGGTGAACTCCTAGGAGCCGGCGGCCAGTTCGCTTGCGCTGGGCACCTTGTCCTGCACCTCGGCGCCCGCGCTGCGGCCGGCGTCCTTGATCTTGCCGATGACGTCGTCGAAGGCGCCGGCGGCGGAGGTGTCGCCCTTGCGGAGCTTGGACGGCAGGTCCTTCAGGGCGTCGATGCCCGCGGTGAGCGGTGCGACGGCCCTGGCCAGCGTCGGGTCGCCCTCGGCGTTGCGGGCGGCCGCCTTGAGCCGGTTGTAGGCGAAGCCGCCGGCCAGGCCGGCCTTGATCAGGGCCGCCGTACGCCCGTCGGCGCCCTTGGTGAACCGGCCCGCCTTCCAGGGCTTCACGATCCACTGGTAGGTGGCGCCGGCGGCCAGGCCCGCGTTGGCCACGAAGCGGGTCTTGGCGAACTTCTGCTTCTCGGCGGAGGTCGTCGCGGTGGGCGTGGCGCCGGTCGTGGCGGCGGCGTCGTCCTTGCCGTCGCCACCGCAGGCGGTGGTGGCGGCGAGCAGGGCGCAGCACAGGACGACAGCCACGGCGAGGCGGCGCAGGGGTGCGGGCACGGGGTCCTCCGAAGGCACGCGTGTCACTTCTCCCGCAGCCTCACCCGGGGTGCCGGAACCCGCCAGCGGTGCGGGGCCGTTCGGGTTTCACGCCCCGGCCGGCGGCAACACGACGGGTATGTCCCCTCGATATCGCAGCAGCGCGAATCAGGCCGGGACGGTCGTCGCCGTCGTCGCCGACGTCATGGCCGTCATCCTCGGCCTGTGGATCCTGATGTACCTGCTGGACGCCAACCGGGCCAACGACCTGGTCCGGTTCGTCCACAACACGGCGGACTGGCTGGCGAGCTGGTCCCGCGACCTGTTCACCTTCGACGAGGCCTGGGCCCGCGTGGTCGCCGGCTACGGCCTGGCTGCCGTGGTCTACCTCTTCGTCGGCCACGCGATCGCCAACCGCATCCACCGGAGCTGACACCTCCGGCGGGCCCCGCACCGCCTCCCGGGTGACGCCCCGGGAGGCGCCAGGCGCCCACGCGCCCCGCTGATGCCCCCAGGGTGGGGGCGCCCCCCACGCGTCGTCCACACGCGCCCGTCTCCCCCACACGGCACACCACCGGCCCAACCCGCCCCCGCGACCCCGGGGGTGCCCCCCGCCTGCTCTCCCGCACGGCACACCCCGGGCCCGGCGGGTCGCGTGGTTCGTCGTCAACCGGGCCCGGGGGTCGCAAGCTTGATCGAAACTTGGGCTAAGTTACCGGTGAGTTGACGTAGGGTCATCCTGCTCGCCTGACCACGAGCGAGCCCATGAAGGGGGAAAGACCCATGCGTCACAAGATCGCGGCCTTGGCCGCGACGACCGTCATGCTCGGCTGCGCGTCGCTCGCCACCGCCACGTCGGCGTCGGCGACCGTCGACCCGCCCGGCGGTGGCTGGGACCACACGTACACCACCTCGGACGCCAAGCACGGCGGCACGGTCTACGTCTCCGAGTACGGCGACGTCATCTCGCTCTGCGACACCGCGGCCGACGGACTCGCTCCCCGCGCCGACATCTTCAGCGAGGAGAGCATCGCCGGTCTCTACGACCTGCAGTACTCGCTCACCGCCTCGGGCGGCGAGGGCTCCTGCGTCACGAGCCGCGCTTCCCAGGGCGGCGTGCACGACCTCCCCGAGGGCCGGCACATCAGCATCACCGTCTGGCTGGGCCCGGACCGCAAGTCCCAGACCACGCACAACTACCTCAACGACAACTAGCCGGTACGCGGCCCGTCCACCCCACGTCACCGTGCGGGCGGACGGGCCGTCGTGCGTCCGGCCGCGTCCGCCTCAGCCGCAGCAGTCCGTCTCCAGACCCGTCGGCAGCAGCTCACCGCCGAAGACCGCGCACGTCGCGTCGTGGCCCCCGAGCGCCGCGACGGCGAGGAGCAGCGACCCGGCCGTCCACGTCGTCAGCTCGCGCGGCCAGATCGCCTCGTCGTCGAAGACGTATCCCGTCCAGTACAGGCCGGTGGCGGGGTCGCGCAGGTGCTGGATGGCCTGGAGGATCTCCAGGGCCCGGTCGGACTCCCCCATCGCCCACAGCGCCAGGGCGAGTTCGGCGGACTCGCCGCCGGTCACCCACGGGTTGGGGACCACGCAGCGCACCCCGAGGCCGGGCACGACGAAGTCGTCCCAGCGGTCCTCGATACGCGACTTGGCCTCCGCGCCGGTCAGCGCGCCGCCCAGCACCGGGTAGTACCAGTCCATGGAGTAGCGGTCCTTGTCCAGGAACCGCTCCGGGTGCCGGCGTATCGCGTGCCGCACCGCGCCCGCCGCCAACTCCCAGTCCGGCTGCGCCTCTTCGCGCTGCTCGGCGATCGCGAGCGCGCAGCGCAGCGCGTGGTGGATGGAGCAGGAACCGGTGAGCAGCGCGTCCGCGGTCGCCGTGCCGTCGTCCTCGCGGCGCCAGCCGATCTGCCCGCCGCTCTGCTGGAGGCGCAGCACGAACTCGACGGCCGCGTACACGGTCGGCCACATGCGGTCCAGGAACGTGTCGTCGCCCGTGGACAGATAGTGGTGCCACACCCCGACGGCCACATAGGCGACGAAGTTGGTCTCGCGGCCGGTGTCGGTGACGTGGTCGTGGGCGCCGTCGGCGTAGGCGGCGTACCAGGAGCCGTCGTCGTTCTGGTGGCGGGCGAGCCAGTCGTAGGCCCGTTCCGCGGCGGTGTGCTCGCCTGCCGCGTCGAGGGCCATGGCGGCCTCGGTGTGGTCCCACGGGTCGAGGTGGTGGCCCCGGAACCAGGGGATCGCCCCGTCCTCCCGCTGCACGGCGAGGATGCCGCGCACGGTGGCGGCGGCCTGCTCGGCGGTGAGGACCCCGGGCAGGACGAGGTGTTCTGTCCGGGGAGTGGTCACGTGGCGTCCGCCTCTGCGGACACGGCCGGCAGGTGCGGCTTGGTCGCGTAGACGACGAAGCTCTTGCCGATCAGCGGGTTCAGCGCCTGCTCGGCGACCCGCGTGGCCAGCGGCTTCTTCATGATGTCCCAGACCAGCAGCTTGTGGTAGGCGCGCACCGGCAGCGCCTTGTCGTTGTCCACGCCGAACGCGCACTTCAGCCACCAGTACGGCGAGTGCAGCGCGTGCGCGTGGTGGGTGCCGTAGGGCTTCAGGCCGGCCTCGCGGACCTTCGCGAGCAGTTCGTCGGCCTTGTAGATGCGGATGTGGCCGCCCTCGACCTCGTGGTAGGCGTCGGACAGCGTCCAGCAGACCTTCTCGGGGCCGTAGCGCGGCACGGTGATGGCGATGCGCCCGCCGGGCCTGAGCACCCGGACCATCTCGGCGAGTACGCCCTTGTCGTCGGGGATGTGCTCCATCACCTCGGAGATGATGACGACGTCGAAGGAGTCGTCCGGGAAGGGCAGGGCGAGGGCGTCGCCCTCCATGGCGGTGGCACTCGCGCCCTCGGGGGCCTCGCCGGCCTCCTTCATCGCCGCGAACCACTTGGCGACCTCGCGGATCTCCTCGCCGTTCTGGTCGAGGGCCACGACCTGGGCGCCGCGCCGGTAGCACTCGAAGGCGTGCCGGCCGGCTCCGCAGCCGAGGTCCAGGACTCGGTCGCCCGGGGCGAGCGGGAACCGGGAGAAGTCGACGGTCAGCACGTGGCCCTGCTTTCGGAGTGGCTTTCGGAGGAGATGGCTGCTGGTGCGGTCGCGGTACGGCCCGGCCGGTGGCCCACGGCGGCGTCGATCGCCTCGCGGTAGCGGGCCACGGTCCCCTCGGCGGCCCGCGCCCAGGTGAAGTGGCGCAGGACGCGTTCGCGGCCAGCCCGTCCCAGGCGGGTGCGAAGCTCCGGGTTGCCCAGCAGCCGGCCCAGCGCGGCGGCCAGCGCCCCGGCGTCGCCGGGCGGCACGGCCAGGCAGGTCTCGCCGTCCCGGCCGGCGACCTCGGGGATCGCGCCGCCGGTGGTGGCGACCAGCGGGGTGCCGGTGGCCATGGCCTCGGCGGCGGGCAGCGAGAAGCCCTCGTACAGCGACGGCACGCACGCCACCTCGGCCGAGCGGACCAGGTCGACGAGTTCGGCGTCGGAGATGCCCTTGACGAAGCCGACGGCGCCTTCGAGGCCGTAGCGCTCGACGGCCTGCGCGACCGGGCCCTCGGTGGGCCGCTTGCCGACGACGACGAGGTGGGCGTCGACGTGCTCGGTGCGGACCTTGGCCAGCGCCTCGACGAGGAAGACCAGGCCCTTGAGCGGGACGTCGGCGCTGGAGGTGGTGACGATCCGGCCGGGCACCTTGGCCACGGACGGATCCGGCGAGAACAGCCCGGTGTCGGCGCCGATGTGGACGACGTGGACACGGTCCTGCCGTACGCCGAGGTGGTCGACGATCTCCTGGCGGGAGGTGCCGGAGACGGTGAGCACGGAGGGCAGGCGGCGCGCGACGCGCTTCTGCATGCGGGTGAACGCGTACCAGCGGCGCACCGAGCAGCGGCGCTGCCAGGTCTCGGCGGCGTCCAGCTCCAACTGCCGGTCGACGGTGATGGGGTGGTGGATCGTCGTCACGAGCGGTGCGCCGAGGTCGCCCAGCAGGCCGTAGCCGAGGGTCTGGTTGTCGTGGACGACGTCGAACTCGCCGCGCCGGGACCGCAGATGGCGGCGGGCGCGCAGGGAGAACGTCAGCGGCTCTGGGAAGCCGCCGGTCCACATGGTGCCGACCTCGAGGGCGTCGATCCAGTCCCGGTACTCGTCCCGCTTCGGGGTGCGGAAGGGGTCGGGCTGGCGGTAGAGGTCGAGGCTGGGCAGCTCGGTGAGGCGCAGTCCGTCGAAGCCCTCGTCCAGGACGGGATAGGGCTGCGCGCCGATGACCTCGACGCGGTGGCCGAGGCGGGCCAGCTCCCGCGACAGGTGCCGGACGTAGACGCCCTGGCCGCCGCAGAACGGGTTCCCTTTGTAGGTGAGGAGCGCGATGTCGAGCGGTCGCCCGCCGTCCGCGGCGAGGTCTTCACGGGACCCCGTCCGACTGGCCTCAGCGGTCACTCCGGGCCCCTCTCTGCCTGCTCCGTCCCGCGAGATTACGCCGGGACGCTAATCTAGAACAAGTTTCAGACTTGATCGTTCAGGAGGCTCTGAATCTACCGGCAGGTAGCGGCGCTGTGAGCAGTGGATCAGGTGATTCACACCACGGGTGCACGGCTGCCATGCTGACCGAACGCACGCCCTCACCGACTGTCACGGACGGGACCCATGCCTGCGCACGTCAGTTCCCCGAGCCCCTCCCCGCTCACCGAGCGGCAGGAGGAGCGGCGTCGCCGCATCCTGCGTGCGAGCGCGCAGTTGGCCGGCCGGGGCGGCTTCGACGCGGTGCAGATGCGGGAGGTCGCGGAGGCCTCGCAGGTGGCGCTGGGCACGCTGTACCGCTACTTCCCCTCCAAGATCCATCTGCTGGTCGCCACCATGCAGGACCAGCTGGACCACATGCACGGCACGCTCCGCAAAAGGCCCCCGGCGGGCGAGACGGCGGCGGAACGCGTGGCGGAGACCCTGATGCGCGCCTTCCGCGGCCTGCAGCGCGAGCCGCACCTGGCGGACGCGATGGTCCGCGCCCTGACGTTCGCCGACCGCAGCGTCTCCGCCGAGGTCGACCAGGTCTCCCGCCGGACGACGGCGATCATCCTGGACGCGATGGGCACCGCCGACCCGACCCCCGCCCAGCTCTCCGCGGTCCGCGTCATCGAACACACCTGGCACGCGGCCCTGATCACCTGGCTCTCGGGCCGCGCCTCCATCGCCCAGGTCACCCTCGACATCGAGACGGTGTGCCGGCTCATCGACCTGCCCGAGGACGAGCGCGACCGGTGACGCTCGCCGCCCCGGCCGGCGGAGCGAGGGCACCTCGGGGGCCCTTTCCCACGGCCCGGTAAAGTGGCCGCGTCGTCATCACACCCGTACAGGGGGAAGCCGGTGCACATCCGGCACCGACCCTTCCCCGCGTGCTCGGCTGCGCTCGAGCAGGGGAGAGCCCTGTCCGTGAGCTGCCCAGAGGGTGGCGAGCCGGACCGCCCTGTGCGGACGTGAACGGCTCACGCACCGTCGAGGTCCACGGGGCCGAGCCGCCCGGGGTCCTCCCGTGCCGCCCGGCTCCCGGCACAGGGAGAGGCACCCGCCGATCATGAACATTCGTCGCAGCGCAGCGGCCGTGGCCGCCGTAGCCGTGCTCGGCGGCGCCGCGCCCGCCATGGCCGCGTCGCCCGCCCCGTCCCCGTCGCAGGCGCTGCCCTCCGGGCTGTTCGGCAGCGGCGACCCGACGTACGACGGTGTGTGGCGGCAGTCGCTCGCGCTGCTGGCGCAGCACACCACCGGGGTGAAGCCCGCCGCCAAGGCCGTGGACTGGCTGACCGGACAGCAGTGCGCGAGCGGCGCGTTCGCCCCGTTCCGCGCCGAGCCGGCCAAGCCGTGCGACGAGAGGACGATGGTCGACACCAACCAGACCGCGGCCGCCGTGCAGGCCCTCACCGCGCTCGGCGGTCACGACACGGCCGTCACCAAGGCGCTGGCGTGGCTGAAGTCCGTGCAGAACAAGGACGGCGGCTGGGGCTATGTCGCGGGCGGGGCCAGCGACACCAACTCCACCTCCGTCGTCGTCGGCGCGCTCGCCGCGGCCGGGGAGAAGCCGCAGAGCGTCACCAAGGACGGCAAGTCGCCCGCGGACGCCCTGCTGAAGCTCTCCCTGCCCTGCGCCGAGGGCGGCGCCTTCGCCTTCCAGCCCGACAAGTCCGGCAAGCTCGCCGCCAACGCGGACGCGACCGCCGCCGGTGTCGTCGGCCTGCTGGGCAAGGGTCTGGTGACCGGCGCGGGCGCGGCGTCCGAAGCGGTCTGCAAGGACGGCCGCACCCCTGCGCAGGCCGCCGCCAACGGGGCCGCCTACCTGGCGAGGACGATGGCGAAGGACGCTCACCTGACCTCCGCCATGCCCGGCGCCACCCCGCAGCCCGACTACGGCAACACCGCCGACGCCGTCGTCGCGCTCGCCGCGCAGGGCGGTGCCGCGCAGGCCGCGAAGCCGCTGGCGTGGCTGGAGAAGAACAGCGCCGCCTGGGCGAAGCAGAGCGGGCCCGCCGCCTACGCGCAGCTGATCTTCGCCGCGCACGCCGCGGGCGCCGACCCGCGCCACTTCGGCGGCCAGGACCTCGTCGCCGGGCTGAACGCGACGGGTCCCGCCCCGCAGACCGCCGAGCAGCAGAACGACAAGAAGGACGAGAAGAAGGACGACGGCTCGCCCTTCGGCGTGTGGTGGTTCGTCGGCGTCTGCCTGGTCGCCGGCATCGGCGCCGGCTTCCTCATCAGCGGCCGCAAGGGCCGCACCAAGTGATCCGCCGCGTCGCCCTGCTGTGCCTGGCCCTGCTGCTGCCGCTGGTGGCGGCGGGCCAGGCGCGGGCCGCCGGCTACCGGTACTGGTCGTTCTGGGACCGCGACGGCTCCGCCTGGACGTACGCCACGCAGGGGCCGTCGACGGCCCGGCCGTCCGACGGTGCCGTGCAGGGTTTCCGGTTCGCGGTGAGCGAGGACTCCGGCGACGCCGACCAGCCGCGCGGCGCGGCCGACTTCGGCGCGATCTGCGCGCACACCCCGCGGCAGGACGGCACGAAGCGGGTGGCGCTGGTCATCGACTTCGGCACGCCCGCCGACGCCCCCGCCGGCGAGAAGCCGCCGGGTGCTGCCCGCACGGCCTGCGCCCGGGTGCCCGAGGACGCGACGACCGCCGAGGCCCTGGCCACGGTCGCGAAGCCGCTGCGCTACGACACCAACGCCCTGCTGTGCGCGATCGCCGGGTATCCGCGGCGCGGTTGCGGGGAGCAGGTCTCGGACAAGGCCACCGGCGCCCCGTCGGCGGCCCCGGCCACGCGCAACGACGGCGGCGGCCCGTCGGTGGGCCTGATCGCGGGCGGCGCGGCCGTCGTCGCCCTGGGCGCGGCGGCGGTGTGGCAGGCGCGGCGGCGGCGTGCCTAGGCACGGTGGCCCCGCCACCGTGCACCCCGGCGCCTGGTGGCTGTGGGCCCTCGGCCTCGGCACCGCCGCCACCCGCACCACCAATCCCCTGCTGCTCGCGCTGCTCGTCGCGGTCTCCGCGTACGTCGTGACGACGTGCCGCCCGCGCGCGCCCTGGGCCCGCTCCTACGCCGCGTTCCTGAAGCTGGCCCTGGCCGTCCTCGTCGTACGCCTCTGCTTCGCGGTCGTCCTCGGCTCCCCGATCCCCGGGACGCATGTCGTCCTCACCCTGCCCGAAGTGCCGCTGCCGCACTGGGCGCAGGGCATCCGGCTCGGTGGCCGGGTCACCGCCGAGGGCGTGCTGTTCGCCCTGTACGACGGGCTGCGGCTGGCCGCGCTGCTGGTCTGCGTCGGCGCCGCCAACGCGCTCGCCAACCCGCAGCGGCTGCTGAAGTCGCTGCCGGGCGCGCTGTACGAGACGGGTGTCGCCGTCGTCGTCGCGCTGACCTTCGCCCCGCATCTGATCGCCGACGCGCAGCGCCTGCGGGCCGCCCGCCGGCTGCGGGGCCGCCCGGACCGCGGGCTGCGCGGGCTGCTCCAGGTGGCGCTGCCGGTGCTGGAGGGCGCGCTGGAGCGGTCGGTGGCGCTGGCCGCCGCGATGGACGCCCGCGGCTACGGCCGCAGCGCCGACGTTCCCGCGCCGGTGCGCCGTACGACGGCCGCGCTCACCCTCGGCGGGCTGCTCGGGGTGTGCGCCGGCACCTACGGGCTGCTCACCGCCGACGGTGACCGCTACGGGCTGCCGGTGCTGCTGGTCGGGCTCGCCGCCGCGCTGGCCGGCCTGTGGCTCGGCGGCCGCCGCACCCCGCGCACCCGCTACCGCCCCGACCCGTGGGACGCCCGCGCCCTGTCGGTCGCCGCGAGCGGTGTCGCCGTGGCGGCGGCCCTGGTCCTCGCCGGCTCCCCCGACCTGAACCCCGGGGTGGTCCCGCTCACCGCGCCCGCGCTGCCGCTGTGGCCGGCGGCGGCCGTACTGCTGGGCCTGCTGCCGGCGTTCACGGCACCCGCGCCGAGGGAACCGTCCCCTGCGCCGAAGAAGGAGCCGGAGGAATCGTCGTGATCCGCTTCGAGAACGTCTCCGTGACCTACGACGGTGCGGGCGGACCCACCGTCCGGGGCGTCGACCTCGAGGTGCCCGAAGGGGAGCTCGTGCTGCTCGTCGGCCCCTCCGGCGTCGGCAAGTCGACGCTCCTGGGCGCGGTCAGCGGGCTCGTCCCGCACTTCACGGGCGGCACCCTGCGCGGCCGCGTCACGGTCGCCGGCCGCGACACCCGCACCCACAAACCGCGCGAACTGGCCGACGTCGTCGGCACGGTGGGCCAGGATCCGCTCGCCCACTTCGTCACCGACACCGTCGAGGAGGAACTCGCCTACGGCATGGAGTCCCTCGGTCTGACCCCGCAGGTCATGCGGCGCCGCGTGGAGGAGACGCTGGACCTGCTCGGCCTCGCCGATCTGCGCGACCGCCCGATCGCCACGCTCTCCGGGGGCCAGCGCCAGCGCGTCGCGATCGGCTCGGTCCTCACCCCGCACCCCCGGGTCCTCGTCCTCGACGAGCCGACCTCCGCACTCGACCCGGCCGCCGCCGAGGAGGTCCTCGCCGTCGTCCAGCGCCTGGTCCACGACCTCGGGACGACGGTCCTCATGGCGGAACACCGCCTCGAACGCGTCGTCCAGTACGCCGACCGCGTCGCCCTGCTGCCGGGCCCCGGCGAGGCACCCGTCGTCGGCACCCCCGCCGACGTCATGGCCGAGTCACCGGTGTTCCCGCCCGTCGTGGACCTGGGCCGGCTCGCGGGCTGGTCCCCGCTGCCGCTGACGGTCCGCGACGCCCGGCGCCGGGCTGGCGGCCTGCGGGACCGGCTGACCGAACGGGACACCGCCCCGGCGACGGAAGCCCCCGCGAACCCGGCCGCACCGGCCTTTCCGCCGCCGGCCTCACGGCGGCCGGCGCCGTCCCGGCTCGCCCGGCTGCTGGGCCGGCGGCCCTCCGGCTCCGCCGCGCCGCAGGCGTACGCCGCCGAGGTGCGGGCGCTCGCCGTGCGCCGGGGTCATGTGCAGGCGCTGCGCCGCGTCGACCTGACCGTCTCCCCCGGCGAGACGATCGCCCTGATGGGACGCAACGGCGCCGGGAAGTCGACGCTGCTCGGCGCCCTCGTCGGGCTGGTCCGGCCCACCTCCGGCACCGTGCTGACCGGCGGCGCGGCCCCCTACGGCGCGCCGCCGCGCGAGCTGGTGCGCCGGGTCGGCCTGGTCCCGCAGGAACCGCGCGACCTGCTGTACGCGGACACGGTCGCCGCCGAGTGCGCGGCCGCCGACGAGGACGCCGGCGCCGAGCCTGGCGCCTGCCGGGCCCTGGTCCGTGCGCTGCTGCCGGGCGTGACGGACGGCACGCATCCCCGGGACCTGTCCGAGGGCCAGCGGCTCGCGCTCGCCCTGGCCGTCGTGCTCACCGCGCGGCCGCCCCTGGTGCTGCTGGACGAGCCGACCCGCGGCCTGGACTACGCCGCGAAGTCCCGCCTGGTGACGATCCTGCGCGAGCTGACGGCCGCCGGGCACGCGGTGGTGCTGGCCACGCACGACGTGGAGCTGGCCGCGGAGCTGGCCCACCGGGTGGTCCTGCTCGCCGAGGGCGAGGTGATCGCCGACGGGCCCACGGCGGACGTCGTGGTGTCCTCGCCGTCCTTCGCCCCGCAGGTCACGAAGATCCTCGCGCCGCAGCAGTGGCTGACGGTGGCGCAGGTGCGGAAGGCCCTCGCATGAGCCGCTCCCCCGGCGCCGCCCGCCGCACGCGTATACGTCCCGCCCGGACGCACGCCGTCCGCCTCGGCCCCCGTTCCGTCGCCGCTCTCGTGCTGGTCGGCGCGGTCGGGGTGGCCGCGCTGCTGTGGCCGTTCCTCGCCCCGCCCGGTTCCCAGGTGCTCGCGCACGCCCAGGACGCCCCGTGGCTGTTCGCGGGGCTGCTGGTGCTGCTGGTCGCGGTGGCCGCGGCGACGATCTCGGAGTCCGGACTCGGCCCGAAGGCGGTCGCGATGCTCGGGGTGCTGGCGGCGACCGGCGCGGCGCTGCGGCCCGTGGGCGCGGGCACGGCCGGCATCGAGCCGATGTTCTTCCTGATGGTGCTCAGCGGCCGGGTCCTCGGTCCCGGGTTCGGTTTCGTGCTGGGCGCGGTGACGATGTTCGCCTCCGCGCTGCTGACGGGCGGGGTCGGTCCGTGGCTGCCGTTCCAGATGCTGTCGATGGGCTGGTTCACGATGGGCGCGGGCCTGCTGCCCGGCCCCGACCGGCTGCGCGGTCGCGCCGAGCTCGTCGTGCTCGCCGGGTACGGCTTCCTGGCGGCCTTCGCCTACGGCACGGTCATGAACCTCGCGGGCTGGCCCTTCATGGGCGGCAACGCCTCGAACATCGCCTTCGACCCGCACGCCGGTCCCGGCGCCAACCTGGCCCGCTTCGTCGCGTACTGCCTCGCCACCTCGCTGGGCTGGGACCTGGGCCGGGCGCTCGTCACGCTCGTCCTCACGCTGACCCTCGGCCCGGCGATCCTCAGGGCGCTGCGCCGGGCCACCCGGCGGGCGGCGTTCGAGACGCCGGTCACGTTCGGTCCGGCCGGGGAGTGAGGGGCCGTCGCCGACCGTGAACGGGCGGGGGGCCCGCCGGTGAAGCACCCCACATGACCCAGGTCACCTACGAGGCCGGGCCGTAGATCCATCCGCCTGTCATGCGCGCGTCCTTATGGGGCCTGACCTGGGCTTTGAGAGCCAGGTCACACACCGGGGCGTTCTTCTCGATGCGACCACAACTAGTAAAAGGGGTCATTGCGGACGCCTGCCGGGGCTGCTTCTCTGGATGACGTCGCACGGCGCCGACGTGCCCCCAGGGCCGCGGCGCCTCCGCATGCCACGGCCGCACCCAGGCGGCCCCACGCATCACGTGCTCACGGTGTGCCGGCGACGCCAGTGTCCCCGACGAAAGGCTTCCCGTGACCGCCGTTTCCCTCTTCCGTCGCGTCTCCACCCCCAAGAAGGCCCTCGCCGGTGCCGCCCTGGCGGCTGCCGCCTGCGGTTCCCTGATCGCCGCCGCGCCCGCCCAGGCCGCGACGACGCAGGCCTCCTCGGCCCAGGCGGTCGCGCAGAAGATGATCGGCAGCTCGGCGCAGTACCAGTGCTTCTCGAACATCGTCGAGCGCGAGAGCGGCTGGAACCCGAACGCCACCAACTCCTCCAGCGGCGCCTACGGCCTGGTGCAGGCCCTGCCCGGCTCCAAGATGGCCTCGGCCGGCTCCGACTGGAAGACCAACCCCGCGACCCAGATCAAGTGGGGCATGAACTACATGAACGAGCGCTACGGCAGCCCGTGTGGTGCCTGGAACTTCTGGCAGGCCCACAACTGGTACTGATGGCGCCGGTACGGACCCGCTTTCCGTACCCCGGCAGACGCGAAGGCGGCGGCCCCCGATCCCCTGGGCCGCCGCCTTCGCCGTGTCCGCGCGCGCTGACCCGCAGGAGTGAAGACGCCCCGTCCCTGTGAACGCCGCCCCGTCCTGGCGCATCGTGGGAAGTGTGGCCCACGCCGACACCACCCACCCCGGCCGCGCGGCACCCGCCCCGCCGTCGGCGGGCCGCGCGCCGCGCCCGTTCGGCGGCCCGCACCGCGTGCCGCTGCTCGCCACCCTGCCGGTGCTGCCGCTGTACGCCGTGTGGTGGGTGTTCCTCGCGACGGGCGGCGGTGATCTGGCCGCGCAGGACGCCTGGGCGCAGTTCGCGGCACGGTACGGCGGATCGGCGTACGACCTGTCCTGGTACGGCGGGATGCACCCCGCCGGCTACAGCCTGATCTCGCCGTATCTGATGGCCGCGCTCGGCGTGCGCACGGTCACCGTGCTGTCCGGCCTCGCGGCCTCCTGGCTGGCGGGCGTGCTGATCGCCCGGACCGGCACCCGGCATCCGCTCGGGCCCGCCCTCCTGGCGTCCCTCGCGCTGTGGTGCGACGTCGCCTCCGGGCGCTCCACGTTCGCGCTCGGGGTCGCCTTCGGGCTCGCGGCCTGTGTCCTGCTGACCGGGGAGCGGCGGTGGGTCCCGGCCGCCGGATACGCGCTGCTCGCGACGACGGCCTCACCGGTGGCCGGGCTGCTGCTGGCGGTGGTCGGCGCCGGGCATGCCCGCGTACGGGACTGGCGGCGGGCGGCGGCGCTGCTGGTGCCGCCCGCCGTGGTCGTCGCGGCGACCGCCGCGCTGTTCCCGTTCACGGGACAGCAGCCGATGCCCCTCGCGCGGATCTGGCCGCCCCTCGCGCTGGGCCTGATCCTGGCCGCGTTCGCACCCCGGCCCTGGCGCGTGGCCCGGATCAGCGGCGCGGTGTACGCGGCCGGGACCGTGCTGGTGTATCTGATCCCCTCGCCGATCGGCACGAACATCGAGCGGTTCGCGGAGCTGTTCGCGCCCGCCGCTCTCCTCGCGGCGCTGCTCACCGCACCGCGGGCGCGCCGGCTCGGCCGCGGTGCCCTGATCGTGGCCCTGGTGTTCTCCGTCGGCTGGGTCGCCAAGAAGACCGCCGACGATCTGCGGGTGTCCACGACCGTGCCCGCGTGGGCGGCCGACACCGGGCCCGTGGTGCGCGCACTGCGCGACCTCGGCGCCGAGCGCGCCCGCGTCGAGGCGGTCCCGGCCCGCGACCACCGCGAGGCCGTCGAACTGGCCCGGCACCTCAATCTGGCCCGCGGCTGGAACCGGCAGCTGGACATGGTCCGGGCCCGCCTCTTCTACGACGGCACCTTCTCCGCGTCCGCCTACCGGGCCTGGCTGGACCGCTGGGCGGTCGGCTACGTCGTACTGCCGCCGGCCCCGCCCGACGGATACGCCCGGCAGGAGGCGGACCTCGTGCGCGACCGCCGGCCGGCCTGGCTGGAGCCGGTGTGGCGGGACGCGCACTGGCGGGTCTTCCGGGTGCGCGACGCCGTCCCGCTGGTCTCCGCGCCCGGCAGCGTGGTGCGGGCCACCGGCGCCGACCTGGTGCTGCGGGTGTCCCGGCCGGGAGCGGTGACCGTGCGGGTGGTCTGGTCGCCGTGGCTGCGCTCCGACGGGGGCTGCCTGAGCCGGGACGGCGAGTTCACCCGGCTGACCGTGTCCGGACCGGGCCGGTACCAGATCAGCTCGGAGTACGGTCCCGCTCCGGCTCCGTCGGCCGGCTGCCGACCCGCACGGCCCGGCTCGTGACGCCAGTGGCGCGCGGGCCCTGGATCAGGCGGATCAGGCCGAAGCCGGCACCGACCACGGCCGCGCCGCCGACCGCGTCCAGCACCCAGTGGTTGCCGGTCGCGACGATCGCGCACAGGGTGAGCAGCGGGTGCAGCAGACCGAGCGCCTTCATCCACCCGCGCGGCGCGAGGACCAGCACCACCAGACCGCACCACAGCGCCCAGCCGAAGTGCAGCGAGGGCATGGCCGCGTACTGGTTGGTCAGCTCGGTGAGCGTGCCGTAGTCCGGCCTGGCGAAGTCCTGCGGGCCGTTGACGGTGTCGACGATGCCGAGACCCGGCATCAGGCGCGGCGGCGCGAGCGGGTAGAGCCAGAAGCCGGCGAGCGCGAGCAGGGTGGCGAAACCGAGCGCGGAGCGGGCCCAGCGGTACTCCGGCGGCCGGCGCAGGTACAGGACGCCGAGGATCGCCAGCGGGACGCCGAAGTGGAACGACTCGTAGTAGAAGCTGAAGAACTCCGCGGGCCGGCCGGCCGCGACGACCGTGTGGTTGACCCAGTGCTCGATGTCGATGTGCAGCACCGCCTCGAGGCCGTGGATCTGGTGGCCGTGCCGCTCGGCCCGGGCCCGCCCGCCGCTGGTGGTGCCGCCGGTCGCGGCGAGCCGGACCTGGGCGTACCCCCAGTAGGTCAGGCGGATCAGCAACAGCTCGAACAGCAGGCTCGGACGGCTGAGGACACGGCGCACGGCGGGCAGCCGGGGGAGCCGCCGGAAGCGGGCGGGCGCGGACGCGGCGTACCGGGTGGGCACCGGGCTGTCGAAGTACACCGAGGAGCGGAGCAGGAAGGGCACGGCGGTGGCCGCGGCGAGGGCGGCGAGCAGGACGAGGTTCTCCAGCAGCGGCTGGAACAGCGGTTTGTCCGGCAGCAGCGTCCGGGCCGGCAGGGTCATCACCAGCACGACCGCGACCGGCCACACATACCGGTCGGCGGCCCGCCGGCCGACCCGTCCGGCGGCGGTGAGCAGCACCCACAGCAGCTGGTGCTGCCAGGCGGTGGGCGATACGGCGATGGCGGCGCAGCCGGTGACGGCGACCGCGAGGAGGAGCTGGCCGTCGCGGGCGTAGCGCACCGCGCGGCGTACGCCGAGGACGGCGACGACCGTGCCCAGGGCGAGGAAGAGGGCGATCTCCGCCGGCCCGGTGAGGCCGAGGCGGAGCAGCGCGCCGTGCAGGGACTGGTTGCCGAGCGCGTCGGCGCGCCCCCCGAGGCCCGCGCCGGCCAGGTGGTGCACCCAGTAGGTGGCGGAGTCGCGCGGCATCGCGGCCCAGGCCAGCCCCGTGCACACGGCGAAGGCGACGCCCGCCGACCGGGCGGCCCCGCGGCGGCCGGTGCACCACAGCAGCGGAGCGAACAGCAGCAGCGTCGGCTGCAGCGCGGCGGCCACGCCGATCAGGACGCCGCTCGTCCACCGGCCGCGGGCGACGAAGCAGCCGAGCAGGACCAGCAGCACCGGCAGGATGCCGGTCTGGCCGAGCCACAGGGCGTTGCGCACCGGCAGCGACAGCATGAGCAGGCTGATCGCGACCGGCGCGGCCGGCAGCGAGGTCCGGACGCCGACCGGGTGGGGCAGGGTGCGGGTGGCGGCCGGTCCGTGGGGCACGGCACGGGCGGCGGCCGGGTGGGGCAGGGCACGGGCGGCGGCCGGGTGGGGCACGGCGCGGGCGGCGACGACGCCGAGAGCGGCGACCAGCAGCAGGGTGGAGAGGGTCCAGCCCCAGCCGAGGGCCTGCTCGGCGGCCCCGGTGAGCGGCTTGAGGACGAGCCCCCCGAAAGGAGTACCGGTGAAGCGGGTGGAGTCGTACAGGGAGCCGTTGACGTGCAGCACGCCGTGCGGGCCGGCCCAGGTCTCCAGATCGGTCAGCCGCTTTCCGCGCGGGCCGGTGAGGACGGCGGCGACCTCGCGGGCGGCGAGGACGGCCGCGACCAGCCACAGACCCAGCCTGAGGGCGCGCACGCGCGCCCGGGCCGCGCGGCCGGCCGTCGCACCGACGGCTGCCGCGGGTCGCCCGCTGTGCTCGGCATTCCCCACGCCTGGCCGGCCCTCCACCCCGCTCGTCCCGCTTGACCCATGAGTGACGGTTTTGTTCCGGTAGACGATAGACCGCCTGGCTGGTGATGATCTGCGCACGGCGCGAGAAGGATCACACCGGAGTGGCGGATGACCGCGGCGCGATCGGGCAGATGCCCCTGCACAACCGACGTTTAGCTGCATCATGCAACGAGGTGCGTACGCCCCGTAACGGGACCAACGGCGCCTATGGTCGGTTTTCGGTCCGCCGTCACCGCCGCCGCGTGGACCCTGTCCCTGTCCCCGTCGAAAGGCAGGCGAGCGAAGTTTTGTCTTCGGCCGCGACCGTCGCTCATCCCGTCACGCCCGTCACCCTGAAGAAGACCCCGGACGTCACCGTCACCGACCCGGCGCTCGTCAAGCGCGCGGTCAAGGCGGCGGCGCTGGGCAACGCCATGGAGTGGTTCGACTTCGGTGTCTACAGCTACATCGCCGTCACCCTCGGCAAGGTCTTCTTCCCCTCGGGCAACCCCACCGCCCAGCTGCTGTCGACCTTCGGCGCCTTCGCCGCGGCCTTCCTGGTCCGGCCGCTCGGCGGCATGGTCTTCGGGCCGCTCGGTGACCGCGTCGGCCGCCAGAAGGTGCTCGCGGTCACGATGATCATGATGGCGGCGGGCACGTTCGCGATCGGACTGATCCCGTCGTACGCGTCGATCGGCGTCGGCGCGCCGCTGCTGCTGCTCGCCGCGCGGCTGGTACAGGGCTTCTCCACCGGCGGTGAGTACGCGGGCGCGTCCACCTTCATCGCCGAGTACGCCCCCGACAAGCGGCGCGGGTTCCTCGGCAGCTGGCTGGAGTTCGGCACGCTGGCCGGCTACATCGGCGGTGCGGGGCTGGTCACGCTGATGACGGCGCTGCTGTCCACCGACGACCTGACCTCGTGGGGCTGGCGGATCCCGTTCCTGATCGCGGGCCCGATGGGGATCATCGGCCTGTACCTGCGGATGAAGCTCGAGGAGACCCCGGCGTTCGCGGCGGAGGTCGAGAAGGCGGAGTCGGCGCGGCCGAAGGTGCCGCTGCGGGAGATGATCACCGGGCAGTGGAAGGCGCTGCTGCTGTGCATGGGCCTGGTGCTCGTCTTCAACGTCACGGACTACATGCTGCTGTCGTACATGCCGTCGTATCTGACCAGTGAGCTCAAGTACGACGAGACGCACGGGCTGCTCGTGGTGCTCGGTGTGATGGCCGTGATGATGATCGTCCAGCCGTTCGCGGGCGCGCTGACCGACCGGGTCGGCCGGCGTCCGGTGATCGCGGCGGGGTGCGCGGGCTTTCTGCTGCTGTCCGTGCCCGCGCTGCTGCTGATCCGGCAGGGCAGCCTGGTCGCTGTCGCGCTGGGCATGGGGGCGCTGGGGCTGCTGCTGGTGTGCTTCACCGCCGCGATGCCGTCGGCGCTGCCGGCGCTGTTCCCGACGCGGGTGCGGTACGGGTCGCTGTCCGTGGGCTTCAACGTCTCCGTGTCGCTGTTCGGGGGGACCACGCCGCTGGTGGTCACGGCGCTGATCGGGGCGACCGGGAACATGATGATGCCCGCGTACTACATGATGGCGGCGGCTGTCGTGGGCGGCGTGGCCGTCTGGTACATGGCGGAGTCGGCGGGACGGCCGCTGCCGGGGTCGGCCCCGGCGGTGTCCCGGGCGGCGTGACGCCGCCGGGCGTGACTTTGCCGGGGGCGTGACGCCGGCGGGCTACGTGGTCTCGTCGGGGGCGTGACGCCGGGGGGCGCGTGGCGTCGGCAGGCGCGTGACGCCGGCGGGCGTGTGGTGCCGGCGGGGGCGGGGCCGTGGCGTGGCGCGGTTGTTCGTCTGCGGGGTGCGGTGTAGCTGGTCGCGTTGTCGGCTGCGGGCCGGTGGGGGCTGGTCGCGCCGTTCCCCGCGCCCCTTATATGCCTGCGGCGGCCCGTTTCCGTCCGGTGGCCGGTTGCCGTCTCGCCTACGGCCGGTTCTTGGGTCGGGGCCGGGGCGGGGGGTGTCCGTCCTCGGTCCGGCCGCCCGTCCCCGACGAGCGCTCAGTGTCTCGGTGCCGGCCGCTGCGGGCGGACACCCCCCACCCCGTCCCCTCCCCGCCGTCGGCGCCTGCGGCCCGTCGCCCCTTCCGGGTCCGGTGCGGGGCGCGGGCCGGGCGGTCCGTCCAACGCGGACGGCGACCGTGGTCACCTAGGGGCGCGGGGAACTGCGCGACCAGCCACGACGCACCCGCACAGGCCAACGAACCCCCGCGGCCCCCACGCACCGCCCCTCCAGCCGGACGCTCCGTCAACGGCCGACGGTCCCCGCCAACCCCCTAGGGGCGCGGGGAACTGCGCGACCAGCCAACAACGCGGCCGCGGCCGCGCAACGTCGGGTGTCTCCCGGTCGGAACCGGGGGGTCCGGGTCGTCGTCCATACGTGGCGTGCGCACAACACCTCGTATCCTCACCCTCGTTCTCACGCTGCTCGGCATCCAGCTCGCCTGGCTCGCCGCGCCGGCGTACGCCTGTGGGTGCGGGGCGATGATCCCCGGCGGGCACACGCAGGTCCGAGTGGACCGCGAGGTCTCCGTCGTGCGGTGGGACGGCCGGCAGGAGCAGATCGTGATGAGTCTGACCGTCGCCGGCACCGCCGACCGCGCCGCCTGGATCATGCCCGTCCCGCACCGCGCCACCGTCCGCCTCGGGGACCGCCGTCTCTTCGAGCAGTTGCAGGAGCAGACCGCTCCCGAGCACCGCACCCGGTACTACTTCTGGCCCCGCTCCGGCGACTGGCCGTTCGCCTCGGGGGACGGCGCCTCCGCCGCGGCCCCGCCGGCGGCCGGCGCCGGCGTCGGCGTCGTCGGCCGGCAGCGGCTCGGCCCGTTCGACGTGGCCCGCCTCACCGCCGACGACCCGGCCGCGCTGAGCGACTGGCTGCACCGCAACGGCTTCGCCCTGCCTGCCCGCCTCGCGCAGGCCCTCCAGCCGTACGTCGACCGCCACTGGGAGTACGTGGCGATCCGGCTCGCCCCGCGGAGCGACGGCCGCACCGCCCTGTACGGCGCCCTCGACCCGCTGCACCTCACCTTCGCCGCCGACGCCCCCGTCTACCCGATGCGCCTGTCCCGCCTGGCCGCCAACCCCCAGTCGCTCGGCCTGTACCTGCTCGCCGCGCACCGCATGGAGCCGCGCACCACCATTGGCGGCGACCGTCCGAAGGTCACCTTCGCCGGACGCGTCAGGGACGCCCGGGGCCCCCTGGCCGGACTGAGCCGCGGCACGGACTACCTCACGGCGCTCGACCAGGAGTTTCCGGTGCCGTCCCGCATCGACGGGGACCACGAGCTGCGGCGCGCCGCGACCGACCGTGCCTACCGCGAGGTCGTCTACGACTACCGGCTGCGCGAGATCGCCGGCCTGCCCGCATGGCTCGCGGCCACCGGCGGGGTCCTGGTGGTGTCGGCGGCCGTCATCGCCGTGTGCACCGTACGCGCCACACGCCGCCGCACCTCCCGGGCACCCGTGCCCAACCTCTGAAATGCTGTGCCTGGGACGCGGGATTCGCATGGAAGGTGCAGACGCATGAGCGGGTCGCAGCTCTGGGACGACGTCGACGACTACTTCTCCACCCACCTCGCACTGGACGACGAGGCGCTGCTGGCCGCGCTGCGCGACAGCGAGGCCGCGCAGCTGCCGCGGATCAGCGTCACCCCGACCCAGGGCAAGTTCCTCCAGCTGCTCGCCCAGGTCCACGGCGCCCGCAACGTCCTGGAGATCGGCACCCTGGCCGGCTACAGCACGATCTGGCTGGCCCGGGCGCTGCCCGCCGACGGCCGGCTGATCTCGCTGGAGTACAGCCCCAAGCATGCCGAGATCGCCGCCCGCAACATCGCCCGGGCGGGCCTGGACAAAATCGTCGAGGTGCGCGTCGGGGCGGCCCTGGAGTCGCTGCCGCAGCTCGCCGACGAGAACCCGCCGCCCTTCGACCTGGTCTTCATCGACGCCGACAAGGCCAACAACGCCCACTACGTGGAGTGGGCGCTGCGCCTCACCAGCGCGGGCAGCCTGATCGTCGTCGACAACGTGGTCCGCGGCGGCCGCGTCGCCGACGCCGGCAGCGAGGACCCCGACGTCCGCGGCACGCGCGCCGCCATCGAGCTGATCGGCTCCCACCCCCGGCTCAGCGGCACCGCGATCCAGACCGTCGGCAGCAAGGGCTACGACGGTTTCGCCCTCGCCCGGGTCCTCTGAGACCGGGGGCGTGTGCGGGCCGGGGCTCAGACGTCGTGGTAGAAGCCGACGTTGACGCTGCGCGGGCCGGTGCGGTCCTGGATGACGATCTCGCCGGAGCCGCCCCGGGGAAGCGCGACCGTGCCGCCGTACACGAGGGGCTGGGCGTACTCGCCGACGATCATCCGCACCTCGGAGGACGGGTCCGGCTGGGAGCCGCGCAGCCAGGTCAGCTGCCAGCCGCCGTCGGCGCCGCAGAGGAACTCCAGGTGCACGCGGGAGACGAACAGCCAGTCCTCGGGCGTGACGAGCCGGCAGGTGGCGGCGTCGCGTCCGACCCTCAGCACGGCGCCCGGCTCGCTGGGCGCGTCGGCCATGGTCATCCCGGCCGTGACGCCCTCGTCTCCCCCGGAGACGGAGGCCATGGTGAGTTCGAGCACGTGCGCTCCCTTTGCGACGTCGCGATGCGGTGGCCTGGTTGGTCCACCGCCGCCGCATGATAGATCGGCCGGCCGGGCCGCGTCCGGCACAATGGGTACATGACCGAGCGAAAGCCACCCGGGGTGCCGTTCGAGTCCTGGGTCGACAAGCAGATCCGCGACGCGCAGGCCCGCGGTGACTTCGACCGGCTGACCGGCGCGGGTGAGCCCCTGCCGCCCGAGATCGAGTCGACGTACGACGAACTGTGGTGGGTCAAGCGCAAGTTGCACCGCGAGGGGCTGTCCGTGCTGCCGCCCGCGCTGGCGCTGCGCAAGGAGGCCGACGACGCGCTCGCGGCGGCCTACGCGGCGCCGTCGGAGCACCTGGTGCGGCGGATCATCACCGAGGTCAACGTCAAGATCCGCGACATGATGTTCAAACCGCCGCCCGGCCCACCGCTGGGCCGCAAGCCGTACGACGTCGAGGACGTCGTACGGCAGTGGCGTGAGCGGCGGACGGCCGCGGGCGGCGGTCCGGTGAACTGAGCTTCACAGGTGCAGCAGGCGCCGGGACAGCTCGCGGTAGTCGCGCAGGGCCAGCCGGAGTTGCTCGGTGTCCGTGCCGGTGGCGGGCTTGTCCTCGCCGGCCTCGCCGCCCTGCCAGGTCATCCGCAGGGTGCGGCGGCGCCGGGAGACGGCGTCGGTGACGTGCGCGGTGATCTCCTGCAGCAGGCGATCGGCCTCCTCCACCGCGTCCCTCGGCCCGTCGACGAACCCGGCCAGCGTGTGCGAGAGCCGCTCGTGGAACTCGTCGACCTCCTCGTGCGGCATGAGGGGGCCGCTGGAGCCGTCGGCCGCTGCCGCTGCGGCCGTGGCGCCGCCGGTTCCGGCCGGCGTACCGCTCGCGGCGGTCGCGGTGGTGCCGGCCGTCGCGGTCGCGGTGGTGCCGGCCGTCGCGGCCGGGCCGGCGCCGTGAGTGGTGCCGGTGGCTGTCTCGCCGCGTGCGTCCGGGTCGCGGGGCAGGGTCGGCGGTTCGGAAGCGGGGCCGGGGCCGGGGGCGGTCATGGACCTGTCGCCCAGGCCGGGCACGGTCTCTCCCTGTCCCGGGGGCGCCACGGTGTGGCCCTCGGCGTGCCCGGCGGGTGCCACCGGCGCGCGCTCCTCCGTCACCGGGGCGTGGCGCATGCCTTGACGGCTGTCGTCGGTCATGGCGGTCAACTCCCCTTGGCGTGGCCGCGGGTCAGCCCCCACGGCTGGTGGGTGGGCCGGGACGCGGCGACCTGTTCGCGTCCGTCCTTCGCGGCGCGGTCCGCGCGGTGCCGCCCGCTGTCGTGGGGCGCCGGGGCGATGAGTTCCGTGAACAGCTCGCGCGCCGCGACGAGTGCCTCGCGCAGTTCCTCCGTGCCGAACCCGTCGTTGTCCGCGGCCAGCGGCGCGTGCGCGACGCGGTGCATGTGACGGTAGCCCTGCACGCGGTGGGCGTGGTGCACGGAGAGCGCTTCGAGCTGCTCCTCGTACTGGCCGCCGTCGGGATAGCCGCGGGCGCCGGCCACCTCGGCCAGCAGCCGGTCCGCCTCGGCGACCGCTTCGTGCGGCGCGTCGACGAAGTGTTCCTGCAGTGCCGTCCAGCGGGCCTCGTACTCCTCGCGCCGGGCCGGCTCCAACGGCTGCTCGCGCAGCCTTCCGTGCTTCTCGACGCGCCGGGCGAGGTCCCGCTCGGCGGCCTTGACATCCCCGTCGTGCCGGGCGACGGCACGGTCGTACTCGGGTCCGAAGCGCCGCTTCAGACTCCGTCCGCCGCCCGCACCGCGGGCACGCAGGGTCAGGGCCGCCGCGACGAGGACGACGGCCGCCACGATGACGATCACAGCGATGAGCACGCCTGTGGACATGAATGCCTTCCGGGTGCCTTCCGATTCTGACCGGCCCGTCCGACCGGTTTCGTTCATCGGGTTGCCCGCGGTCCGCCCGGCAAACGGTCCGTGCACGGCCGCGTGCGGGGCGGGTCCGTTTATCGGGTTGCGGCCGGCCCGGGTCGCCTTCCCACAATGACGGCCATGACCTGGACCATCGCCCCCGAGCCGTACGACTCCCCCGACGCCCGCGCCCTGTGGCGGGCGTACTACACGGAGGTCAGCGACCGCTGGTACCTGCTGCACGAGGGGCGCCGCACCGATCCGGACGAGCTGGAACGGGAGATCGCCGCGGCCGACGGCTCCGATCTGGCGCCACCGCGCGGGCAGCTGCTGATCGCACGGTACGGCGGTGAGCCGGCCGGAAGCGCGGGCGTACGGCTGCTGGACGCGGCGACGGCGGAGCTGAAGCGGGTGTTCCTGCTGCCCGCCACGCGCGGCCGGGGCGGGGCCGCGGCGCTGGTGGCCGCCGCCGAGGACGCCGCCCGCGCGCTGGGCGCCACCGAACTGATCCTGGACACCCGCAGCGACCTGGTGGAGGCCCGCACCCTCTACAGCCGCCTCGGCTACAGGGAGACCGAACGCCACAACGACGAACCGTACGCCGAGCACTGGTTCAGGAAGAGCCTCGTCTGAGAGGGCCCGGGCCGAGCCCGGTGCGCGAGGCGCCGGGTCAGGGTCGGCCGGCCGGTCTTCCCGCCGCTGCCGCCGGACACCTCCGTGTTGGGGCCGTGGGTGTCAGCCGGAGGCCGCCGTCCGGCCCGGGGTGCGGGGCTGTTCGCGGGTGGAGCCGCAGAGTTCCTCGTTGAGGAGCTTGACCAGGTGGGTCAGATCCGTGGGGCGGTCCGGCCCCCACCAGTCGCCGAGCAGATGGGCCAGCGACTCCTCGCGTGCCTGCGCGAGCCGTGCGGCGACCTCGCTTCCCCGCTCCGTGAGCACCAGGTCGATGCCCTCGCGGCGGGCGAGCTGCCGCTCCTCGACCTGGCGGGCGGCCTCCAGGATCACCTTCAGCGGCACCGGGCCGCCCTCGGCCAGCACGGCCGGTTCCACCCGCCCGTACCGCTTGATCCGCAGCAGCAGCCAGCTCGCGGCCGGCAGCAGGTCGTACCCGGCCCGCTCGGTGATCTTCCGGTACACCTCGCGCCGCCCCTCCCGGGTGCCCAGCGCGGACAGCGCCCGGCACACCTCGTCGTAGGAGGAACGCTCGACGGGGTTGCTGGCGAGCGTCTCGGTGACGTCCGGCGCCGTGACGGAGCCCCGCAGCCGGTCCTCCTTCAGCAGCCACGCCAGGAGGAAGCCCAGGAAGGCGACCGGCGCGGCGTACAGGAAGACGTCCGTGATGGAGGACGCGTACGCGTGCAGCGCCGCAGGCCGCAGCGCGGGCGGCAGGGCGCCGATGCCGCGCGGGTCGGCCTTGAGCGCGTCCGGGGACGCCCCGCCCGGCAGCCGTACGCCCCGGAAGGCGTCGGCGAGTTTGTCGCTGAGGCGGCTCGCGAAGACCGTGCCGAAGATGGCGACGCCGAAGGAGGCGCCGATGGAGCGGAAGAAGGTGGCGCCGGAGGTGGCGACGCCCAGGTCCTCGTAGGAGACGGCGTTCTGCACGATCAGGACGAGGACCTGCATGACCAGGCCGAGCCCCAGGCCGAACACGAAGAAGTACACGCTCATCTCGGCCGTCGAGCTGTGCTCGTCGAGCCGGTGGAGGAGCAGCAGCCCGAGCGTCGTGACGCCGGTGCCGGCGATTGGGAACACCTTCCAGCGGCCGGTACGGCTGACGATCTGCCCGGAAACGGTCGACGACAGCAGCATGCCGAACACCATCGGCAGCATGTGCACCCCGGACAGGGTCGGGGTCACGCCCTGCACGACCTGGAGGAACGTCGGCAGATAGGTCATCGCCCCGAACATCGCGAAGCCGACGATGAAGCTGATCACCGCCGACAGGGTGAAGGTGCGGATGCGGAACAGCTTCAGCGGCAGGACGGGTTCGGCGGCCCGGCGCTCGACCGCGACGAACACACCGGCCAGCGCCACGCCGAGCACCGCCAGACCGATGATCTGCGGCGAGCCCCAGCCCCACGTCGTACCGCCGAGGGAGGCGACCAGGATCAGGCAGGTGGCGACGGACGCGATGAGGGCGGTGCCCAGGTAGTCGATGACGTGCCGGGTGGGGCGGCGCGGGATGTGCAGCGCGGTCGCGATCACGGCGAGGGCGACGACGCCGACGGGGAGGTTGACGTAGAACACCCAGCGCCAGCTGAGATGTTCGGTGAACAGGCCGCCCAGCAGCGGGCCGAGCACGCTCGTCGCGCCGAAGACCGCGCCGAACAGGCCCTGGTAGCGGCCGCGTTCGCGGGGCGAGACGACGTCGCCGACGATCGCCATCGACAGCACGATCAGACCGCCGCCGCCGAGGCCCTGCACGGCGCGGTAGGCGATCAGCTGCGGCATGTTCTGGGCCATTCCGCACAGCGCGGAGCCGATGAGGAAGATGACGATCGCCGCCTGGAACAGCTTCTTGCGTCCGTACTGGTCGCCGAGCTTGCCCCACAGCGGGGTCGCGGCGGTGGACGCGAGCAGGTAGGCGGTGACCACCCACGACAGGTGCTCCAGACCACCGAGGTCGCTGACGATGGTAGGCAGCGCGGTCGACACGATGGTCTGGTCGAGGGCCGCGAGCAGCATGCCGAGCAGCAGGGCGCCGATCGAGACGAGCACGTTGCCGGACACGTGCTCCTGCTGCGCACTTCCCGCCCTGGCGTGCGCGTCCACGGTCATGGAGACCTCCCCAGCGTTCGTGACACATCCATCCTGTTCGGTGTGACCGGTTATGGCCTGTTGAGTCCTGTTGGAGCCCACTATTCCGCGGGGAGCCGCCTTCGCCCGTGTGGAGGAACCGCATAATCTCTGGAGTTCCTATGGGGAGGGGCGAACACATGGACGAACACGGGGGTGGCGGGGCGGGGGCCGGGACGCCGGCGCATCGGTGTCCGCGGTGCGGGGAGCCCCGGGCGGCCGACGGCACCCCGTCGTGCGGCTGCACGCGGCAGGCGTCGGACGCCCTGCGCGCCACGCGCAGCGCCGCGGCGGCCGCGGCGGAGGACTTCGATCCGCTGCGGATCCGGCCGTATGTGGAGCTGGACGGGGCGGGGGCGGGCACGGGGACGGGGGCGGGCGCGGGGGGCGCGGGGGTGGAGGGGGGTTCTGCCGCGGAAGGGGGTTCCGCCGCGGAGAGGGGCTCTGCCGTGGAAGGGGGTTCCGCCGCGGAGGGGGTTTCTGTCGCGGCGAGTGGTTCTGCCGCGGAGGAGACCGTTCCGTTGCGGGCGGTTGTCGGGGATGACCCTACGAGTGTTCTGCCGGCGCCCCTCTCGCCGTCGGACTCGGCGCCCAGCGTGACGGACCTGCGGCTGTTCGACACGGCGGAACCGTGGCGCTCCGGTGACGGCGGCTCCCGTCGTGAGGAACACCGGGCTGCGGGGCCGGGCGGGCGTCGGCGTACCGCCGTGCTGCTGGCGGCGGCGGGGGCCGTGGTGGGCGTGGTCGCGGTGGCCGGAGCGGCCAGTGGGCTGCTGTCGTACGACACGCCGACCCGGGCCGGTGCCGCGCCCGAGGGCGTCCGTGCGGCGGTGCCGGACACGGTCACGGTCACGGCTACGGCCGGGCCGTCGTCTCCTCCGCCGTCACCCTCTCCGTCGGGGTCCTCGCCCACCCCGAGCGCGTCCCGGACGAGCGCGAGCCCGTCCTCGACGCCGTCGCCTTCCGCGTCCACGGGCAGGCCGAGCCCGACGTCGACACCGGTGTCCACTCCTACGGCGACGGTGTCCCCGGGACCCTCGGCGGGGGTGCCGTCCGCCCCCGGCGACGGCGACCGGGACGCCGACGCCGAGGTGCTGCGGCGTGGTGACCGGGGGCCGGCGGTCACGGAACTCCAGCTGCGCCTGCGCCAGCTGTATCTGTACAACGGCGAGGCCAACGGCAATTTCAGCGCCCAGGTCGAGGACGCGTTGCGCAACTACCAGTGGGCGAGAGGCGTCACGGATGACGGGCTGGGGGTGTACGGGGCGCAGACGCGGGCGATGCTGGAGTCGGAGACGGAGAGCCCGTGAGGTGAGGGGGCTGCGCGGTTTCGTGCGGCCGGCTGGTCGGGTGCGTTGTCGTCTGCGGGTGCGTGGTGGCTGGTCGCGCAGTTCCCCGCGCCCCTTTTGTGCCTGCGGCGGCCCGTCGCGGTGCGTGGTGGGCTGGTGTCGCGCCTGCGGTGCGTTGTGGGTCGGGGCCGGGGTGGGGGGTGTCCGTCCTCGGTCCGGCCGCCCGTCCCCGACGAGCGCTCAGTGTCTCGGTGCCGGCCGCTGCGGGCGGACACCCC
>NZ_JBEZWX010000028.1:0-91539 GCF_040637635.1 Streptomyces sp. NPDC028635
GGGCGCGCCGAAGGCCCGGTGGCCGTACCGCGGTACGGCCACCGGGCCTTCGGGTGACGTCCTCCGGACCGCTTACTTGATGCGGGTGCCGGTGGAGCGCAGGTGGTTGCAGGCCTCGACGACACGGGCGGCCATGCCCGCCTCGGCGAGCTTGCCCCAGGTGCGCGGGTCGTAGGTCTTCTTGTTGCCGACCTCGCCGTCGACCTTCAGGACACCGTCGTAGTTGGTGAACATGTGCGCGGCGACCGGACGCGTGAAGGCGTACTGGGTGTCCGTGTCGAGGTTCATCTTGATCACGCCGTTGTCCAGCGCGGTCAGGATCTCCTCCTGGGAGGAGCCGGAGCCGCCGTGGAAGACGAAGTCGAACGGGGAGGCCTTGCCGTACTTGGCGGCGACGCCCTCGTTCAGCTCCTTCAGCAGCTCGGGACGCAGGACGACGTTGCCCGGCTTGTACACGCCGTGCACGTTGCCGAAGGACGCGGCGAGCAGGTAGCGGCCCTTCTCGCCGAGGCCCAGGGCCTCCGCGGTGCGCAGGGCGTCCTCGACGGTGGTGTACAGGGAGTCGTTGATCTCGTGCGAGACGCCGTCCTCCTCGCCACCGGTCGGGGTGATCTCGACCTCGAGGATGATCTTGGCGGCGCGGGCCTGCTCGAGCAGCTCCTGGGCGATCGCCAGGTTGTCGGCCAGGGTCTCCGCGGAGCCGTCCCACATGTGGGACTGGAACAGCGGGTTCAGACCGGCCTCGACGCGCTTCTTCGACAGCGCCAGCAGCGGACGCACATACCCGTCGAGCTTGTCCTTCGGGCAGTGGTCGGTGTGCAGGGCGATGTTGACGTCGTACTTCTCGGCGACGATGTGCGCGAACTCGGCCAGGGCGACCGCGCCGGTGACCATGTCCTTGTTGTGCTGGCCGCCCAGGAACTCGGCACCACCCGTGGAGATCTGGACGATGCCGTCGCTCTCCGCCTCCGCGAAGCCGCGCAGGGCCGCGTGCAGCGTCTGGGAGGAGGTGACGTTGATGGCCGGGTAGGCGAACTTGCCTGCCTTCGCCCGGTCGAGCATCTCGTTGTAGACCTCGGGGGTTGCGATGGGCATCTGTCCGCTCCTTGTATGTGCGGGTGGGCGTGTGGTGCGTTACGGCCCTGACCTAGACCATGGGGGCGACGTCATCGTCGGCCCCATCTTCCCAGACTCGGCCGGAAGGTCCAGGCGCGGTCCAGGGGGCGGGCGGCGGGACCGGTCAGTCCAGGCCCAGCTCGTCCTTGCCGTAGGCGTACAGGTACGGCACCCCCGCGCCGTCCTGGATCTTCTCCGCCGCACCGGTCGCCCGGTCGACGATCGTCGCCACGGCGACGACCTCGGCGCCGGCCTCGCGCACGGCCTCGACGGCGGTGAGCGGCGAGCCGCCGGTCGTGGAGGTGTCCTCGACGACGAGCACCCGGCGGCCCGCGATGTCCGGGCCCTCGACGCGGCGCTGCAGGCCGTGCGCCTTGGCGGCCTTGCGGACGACGAAGGCGTCGAGCTTCTTCCCGCGCGCGGCGGCGGCGTGCAGCATGGCGGCGGCCACCGGGTCGGCGCCCATGGTCAGGCCGCCGACCGCGTCGAACTCCAGCTCGGCGGTCAGGTCCAGCAGGACCTGGCCGACCAGCGGGGCCGCCTCGCCGTCGAGCGTGATGCGGCGCAGGTCGATGTAGTAGTCGGCCTCCAGACCCGAGGAGAGGGTCACCTTGCCGTGCACCACGGCCTTGTCCTTGATCTGCTGCAGCAGCGCCGCGCGAACGTCCGTCATGCCGACCAGCTTAAATGCGCTCAAAGGCGCCGCCAGCTCCAGGTGGTCGTGGCCTCCAGCGGCTCCAGGGGCGTGACCAGGCGCGGGGCGGTGTTCAGCCCGTTCGGCGGCCCGGTCTGCGGCTCCACGCAGACCGCCTCGGCCTGCTCGTCGTAGACGACGACCCACTCCTCCCGGCTGGTCACCTTCAGTTCCAGCCGCCCGGGCCAGGTGAGGGTGACGTCGACGCCGCCGGGCATGCCGAAGCAGTCGTCCCAGGGGCCGGGCTTCGGCTCGATCCGCTTGCCGGTGGGCAGATGGTCCTCGCCGCGCTCCTCCTGCCAGGCGGGCGAGAAGTCCAGCGTGACGTCCTCGCCGCCCAGGTTCCGGTTAAACCAGGGGTGCCAGCCGATCTGCGCCGGGAACGACGAGTCGTACGTCTCGATCGACATCGTCAGCGTCAGGGAGTCCGGGGCGAGGGCGACGACCTGCGTGACCCGGCCGGGGTAGGGCCACGGCTCGACCAGGTCGTACGTCAGGACGGCCTCGTCGGCCGTGGCGCGGGCGGTCCTCCAGGCACCGTCGCGGGCGGTGCCGTGGATGGCGTGCGGCGGGGAGTTCAGCGGCATCTGATGCTCGGTGGCGCCGTCCCGGAACCGTCCGTCCCGGATCCGCCCGCACCAGGGCACCATCGGGAAGCAGCCGTAGCGGTCCCCTTGGCGCAGCAGCTCCGCACCGCCGACACGCACGGATCCGATCCGCCCACCGCTGCCGGGCCGCACGACGACCTGCGCGTCCCCCGCGCTCAACGTGATGTCTTCGTTACTCACGGGACGACAGTACTGGGGGCGGGGGGCGCGGGGGCGACGGGAGGGGGGCGACGGGAGGGGGGCGACGGGAGGGGCGACGGGAGGGGGTGGTGGCGCGGGGGCCGGACGGTCGGCGGCGGCAGCGGGCCCGGACGGTCGGCGGCGACGGCGCAGGACCCCGCCGGCCAGCGGCGGCGGCGCAGGGCCTGGACGGTCAGCGGCGGCGGCGCAGGGCCTGGACGGTCAGCGGCGGCGGCGCAGGGCTCGGCCGACCACGATCGCTGACGCCACCACCGCCACCGCGGCCGGGGCCATCCAGCGCAGGGTGGAGGTCGCCGAGGCGCTCTGCGGGGCCGGGACCGGGGCGTAGCGGCCACGGGGCGGCGCGTGGTCGACCTCCTCGGCGCTGCGGCCGATCATCGTGCGGCGGGCGTGCGCGGCCTCGGCGGGCGGCCGGCCGGGCTCGGTGTGGTCCGCCTCGGCGCCTGCCTGCGTCTCGGCACTGTCCGCCGGGGCGTCCGCCGGCGGCTCGGGGGCCTCTTCGGCGCGCGGGTCCAGGGAAGGCGGCGGCACCTCGACGTCGAAGACGGACGGTGCCGGAGCGTCGTCGGCGTCCGGCGCGGTCTCGAAGTCGGTGGTCGCGGCCGGCTCGAAGTCCCCGGCGGACAGCTGCTCGGGGGACTCGGGCGCGGCGTCCGCAGCTTCGGCGGCCCCCGCCCGCGTCCCCTCCTGCGTCTCTTCCTGCCCCAGGTGCTCCGCGAACCGGGTCAGCAGGCGGGTGAGCGCCGCCTCGACCTCCTCCGCGGGGAGTTCGGCGATACGGCCGTCCGCCGTCGCACCGCCCTCGAAGGTGAGCGTGGCGCCGCCCTCGGCGTCCGTGGCCCGCACGGCGAGCGTCAGCTTGACCGTGCCGCTGCCGCGCGCCTCGCCCGCGTCGCCCTCGACCGCGCAGGAACCGTCCTCGCGGCCGGTGACCCGCAGGGTGCCGCGGTAGGTGACGGAGTGCCCGCCGACCCGCAGCTTCAGCCGCCCGGCGATGTCCGTGCCGTCTTCCGCACCGGCGTCCCGCTGGAGTCCGGGCACCGCCCGGGCGATCCGCGCGGGGTCGGCGAGCGCCGCCCGAAGCCGCTCGGCGGGGACCGGGACGAACACCTCATGCTCCATGTCGACGGAGCCTACCCAGCGGGCGGCGAACTGCACCCCCACGCGCCTGGATCCCCTTGCCCTCCTCCTTGCGGACTACCGCGGAAGTTGCAGGAGCCGCACGACTACCCCCTGGGTTGCGCCCAAGATCAGCCGAGCGCGGGATTCGGCCCGGCACCACGGCCCGTACCTTCGGTGGCGAGCGACCCGACCGGGGGGAAGGGTGCGGCCCGTCTCTCGGGGGAGAGGCGGGCCGCCACGCCTGCGCGCGACGGGAAAGGCCGCCGCCCCGCGAGCGCGCGAGGTGGCCGCCGAGCAGGCGCGCGAAACGGGCGAGGTCGCCGCCGCGCGGGCGCGAGGGGTGAGCCGCCGGGCCCGGGCCGGTCAGCCTCGGTACCGCGGGTGCACCAGCGTCGACGGCGGCAGCCCCGGGACCCGCGTGGCCGCCGCGGCGCGCGCGTCGGCGGCGAGCGCGCCGGGGGTCAGCGTGGCCGGACGGGGGCCGCCGGGGTCCAGACGCAGGGCCGGCGGCCGCGCGCCGCCACCGGCCAGGACGAAGCCCCAGTCCCCCGGCGGATGGGACACCCCGGCCGTACGGTCCGGCCCGGCCGCGAACCCGGAGTCCCGGCCGTCGACCCGGTAGGACACGGTCCGCAGCCCCGCCGCCCGCAGCGTCGACTCCACGGTCCAGAACACGCGGGGCCGCGCGGCGACCGGCCCGCCGTGCACGACGAGCCGCCCGCCGGGGGCGAGCACACGCCGGGCCAGCCCGTAGAACTCCTGCGAGTACAGCTTGGTGCTGGCGGTGATGCCGGGATCCGGCAGATCCGCGATCACCACGTCGTACGACTCCTGCGGCGCCGTGCGCAGCCAGCCGAAGGCGTCGGCGGTGGTGACGGTGAGGCGCGGGTCGCCGTAGACGTGGTCGTTGAGCCGGGCCAGCGCCGGGTCGGTGCGGGCGAGGCGCACCACCTCGGGGTCCAGTTCGACGACGCGCAGCCGCCGCACGTCCGGATGGCGCAGCACCTCACGGGCGGCCAGGCCGTCGCCGCCGCCGAGGATCAGCACGCGCGCGTGCGGCCCGGCCATCGCGGGCTGGACGAGCGCCTCGTGGTAGCGCCGCTCGTCATGGCCGCCGACGCGCAGCCGGCCGTCGAGGAAGAGGTCGAGGGGGCGGCCCGCGGTGCCGCCGGTCAGGACGATCTCCTGGACTCCGCTCTGCACGGCGACGCGCACCCCGTCGCCGTAGACGGCATGCCGTGCGGCCCGCTCGAAGTCGTCGACCTCGGCGGCGGCGAAGGCGAGCACGCCGAGCACGACGAGACCGACGCCGAGCAGCACCCGCCGGGCGCGCCGGCTCAGATCGCGGCGGAACAGCCCGAGGACGAGCGCGCCCCCGGCGACGACGTTGACCGCGCCGGTGAGCAGGGAGCTGGTCAGCTGGCCCAGCAACGGCAGCAGCAGGAAGGGAAAGGCGAGGCCGCCGACGAGGGCGCCGACGTAGTCCGCGGCGAACAGGTCGGCCACCGCGCCTCCCGCGTCCTGACGGCGGATCCGCTGGATCAGCTCCATCAGCAGCGGCACCTCGGCGCCGATCAGCAGCCCGATGGCGAGGGAGAAGGCGACCAGCAGGCAGCGCGGGCCGCTCGCCCACAGCCCGCCCCAGGCCCCCGTCCAGGCGAACACGGCGTACAGGGTGAGCGCGCTGCATCCGCCGACCAGGGCGAGCGCCGCCTCCAGGGCGGCGAAACCGATGGCCGCGTGCCGCCGCAGCCGCTTGGCCGCGAGCGAGCCGATGCCCATGGCGAACACCATGACCGACAGCACGACCGAGGCCTGGGTGACCGAGTCGCCGATCAGGTACGAGGCGAGGGCGACCAGTTCGAGCTCGTACACCAGTCCGCAAGCGGCGCACACGAACACACCGGCGAGGACCAGGAACCGTCCCGTGCGCGGACGGACGGGCAGCCGCGCGGGACAGCCCCAGGGCGGTGGCGCGCCGGGCGGGGCGGGGGCGTGCTGTTCGATCACGCTTGTGACGTTACGTCAGAGGTCCGCCACGCTTCGTCACCCACACGTGTGGTGTTGGCCCTTCACGGGTTTGCCCGGCCGACACCCGGTGGTCTGCGTACGGCGACACGCGGGCACGGGGACACGCGGGCACGGGGACACGCGGGCACGGGGACATGCGGGCACGGCACACGGCGGGCACGGCGACAGCGGCCGGCCGGAGCGAGAGCGTCTAGACCGCGGCCGGTACCCGGGTGCCGACCCGCGTGCGGGTGGCCACCAGTTGGCCGTCCTGCGGGTAGGCGTGCCAGGTGCGCCAGTGGACGTGGCCCTCGTGGGCCTGCGCCAGCAGCGCCGTGAAGGCGTGCGGGCTGCCCGGGAAGACACCGGCCAGGCCGTTGGGGTGGTCGGAGACCAGGGCCAGCAGCTCCTGCGCGCGGCCCGCGAAGGAGCCCGGGGAGAGCACCTCGACACGGGCGGCGAACTCGTACTCCCAGTCGCCGACGCGTTTGGCGACGCCGAGCGGCAGCGGTGTGCTGCTGCCCGGAATACAGGCCACCGTCTCCGAGCACATGCCCCGCTCCTCCTCCAGGAGTACCTGGTGGGAGGCGCCGAGCAATCTCAACTGGAGTTTGGCGCCGGTCAGTTCGAGATCGAGCGTGGCCAGTGCGGGGAGCGGTTCGCGTCCCAGGGCCCAGGCGAGGTCGGCCGCGCGCGTGTCGGTGTAGGAGGTCTTCAGGGTCGTGAGCATGGATCGGCTCCGCAAGCACGCAAAGAACAGGGGCGTTGGTCCGTCACACCCCGGTCGACACCGGGAGATCGGCCCGGTCAGCCCGGCGGGCAGGCGTCCGCGCGAGACGTCCTGGGGGCTGTCTGCCAGGCGCCGCGGGGCGGGCGGGAACTGTCAGGCAGGCCCTCTGGGCTGGGGTGGTGATGGAGAGGGAATCATGAACGGCGCGGCCGCCACAGCGTTTTTACCCAACTTCGGAGGGTTTCCATCCCTCAGAGGGCTGCAACGCTCAACTGTTCAACGACGGCGTACGCCCACCCGCGCGAGGCGTACGCCCGCGCACCGCACGTGTGTCGGACGGTTCGCCGCGGGACCCGGCCCAGGACCGGGCCCCGCGGCGCGGATGCGTTCCCCTGTTCGAGACCCGGCTGCCCCGTGTCAGCCGCTGCCTCCTCCGCATCCGCCCCCGCCACCCCCGCAGGACGACCCGCCTCCGCAGGACGAGCCGCCGCCGCACGAGGAGTGGCCTCCCCCGCAGGAATGTCCCCCGTGCCCCGAGTGGCCACCGCCGTGGTGACCGCCACCGTGGTGCCCACCCGAGGACGAACCGCACGACGACCCACCGGTGTCGCCGCCGGCCCACCAGCTGCTGCTGGAGCCGCTGCCGCCGAAAAGGGTGCCGGCGGCACTGCGGCGGCCGGGCCGGCGGGCGGCGCGCCGGCCCCGGCGGGCGCCGGACACGATCGCCGCGATCACCGCGAAGGCGATCAGCACCAGGATGAAGCCGAAGAACACGCTCACGGCGTCACCCTCCTTCCGTTTCTCCCCCGTGGACCCGCCCCGGGCCTCCGCCCGGGGCGGGTCCGGCGAGGCGTCCCCCGTCGGCCGCCCCGCTCTTGGTGTGACCGGGAGATGCCCACCCCCCTCGTGACCCAAAGCAGAGTTGAGGAACTCCAGAGCTTCGGCGCAGGATGGCCCGCATGACCTCCAGCGCCCGCCCCCTGCTGAACCGCCGGCTCGCCGAGTTCGGGACGACGATCTTCGCCGAGATGTCCGCCCTCGCCCTGAGCACCGGGGCCATCAACCTCGGTCAGGGTTTCCCCGACACCGACGGACCCGAGGAGGTCCGTGAGGCCGCTGTGCGGGCGCTGCGCGACGGACGGGGCAACCAGTACCCGCCCGGCCCCGGCGTCCCCGAGCTGCGCGCGGCCATCACCGCGCACCAGCTGCGCCACTACGGGCTGGCGTTCGACCCCGACACCGAGGTGCTGGTCACCGCGGGCGCCACCGAGGCCATCGCGGCCGCCCTGCTCGCCCTGGTCGAGCCCGGCGACGAGGTCGTCGCGCTGGAGCCGTACTACGACTCGTACGCGGCCTGCATCGCCATGGCGGGCGGCACGCGCGTGCCGGTCACCCTGCGCCCGCGTCCCGGCGAGGGCACCTTCCGGCTCGATCTCGACGAGCTGCGCGACGCCGTCACCGACCGCACCCGGCTGCTGCTGATCAACACTCCGCACAACCCCACCGGCGCCGTCCTCACCCGCGAGGAGCTGACCGCGATCGCCGAGCTGGCGGTCGAACGGGACCTGCTGGTGGTGACCGACGAGGTGTACGAGCACCTGGTGTTCGACGGCGCCGCCCATGTGCCGCTGGCGACCCTGCCCGGGATGCGGGAGCGCAC
Source organism: Streptomyces sp. NPDC028635 (assembly GCF_040637635.1). NCBI lineage: Bacteria > Bacillati > Actinomycetota > Actinomycetes > Kitasatosporales > Streptomycetaceae > Streptomyces > Streptomyces sp. NPDC028635. The sequence continues at coordinate 8,142 of NZ_JBEZWX010000028.1, forward strand.
CGTCACCATTTCCTCGAGCGGGAAGACGTTCTCCTTCACCGGCTGGAAGGTCGGCTGGATCACCGCCGCGCCCGGCCTGGTGGCGGCCGTGCGCTCGGCCAAGCAGTTCCTGACGTATGTCTCCGCAGGCCCCTTCCAGTACGCGATCGCCGAGGCGCTGAACCTGCCGGAGTCGTACTTCACCGCCTTCCGCGAGGATCTGCGCGCCAAGCGGGACCTGCTCGCGGCGGGCCTGGCCCAGGCGGGATTCGGGGTGTTCCGGACGGCCGGCACGTACTTCGTGACCACCGACATCCGCCCGCTCGGCTTCGACGACGGGTTCGCCTTCTGCCGCGCGCTGCCCGAACGGGCGGGCGTGGTGGCCATCCCGAACGCCGTCTTCTACGACCACCGCGAGGCGGGCGCGCCCTTCGTGCGGTTCGCCTTCTGCAAGCGCACGGAGGTGCTCCAGGAGGCGGCCCAGCGGCTCAAGGCACTGGCCGGCTGACACCCACGCCGGCCGGCGTCACCCCTGCTGCTCGGCGCCCGCGCGCCGGGCGGCGGTGACGATCTCCTCCAGCGCCGCGAGGTGCGCCTCGAGCGCCCGGCGCCCCTCCCGCGTGAGCGCGACCCAGGTGCGCGGCCGTTTGCCGACATAGCCCTTGCGGACGCTCACATGGCCGAGCTTCTCCAGGGCGGACACCGTCTTGCTGGTGACCGAGTCGGAGATGCCGCAGTAGTCCCGCAACACCCCGAACTCGGCCTCCGCACAGGAGGAGAGGTAGGCGACGAGCGCCAGCCGGGTGGGGTGCTGCAACTCCCGGTCCAGGGCGGGCGGCGGGGTGTCGGTCACGCGTGCTCCGTTCGTATGACGCGCCGCCCGAGGTCCACGGCGCAGACGACGCCGAAGACCACCATCGCGCCGGGCATGCCGTAGGGGACCGCGGCCAGGCCGCCGACGGCGATCGTCGCGGCCGGGGGCAGCAGTATCCGCCAGGCCGGGCGCCCCTCGCGCCGGGGCCAGGGCACGCTCCCGCTGTGCCGGACCCCCGCCCACATCAAGGCCATGAAGGCGACGAAGCCGGCCAGGCCGAGGGCGAGCAGCGGCCCCGACCACCGCTCGTCCGCCACCGCCGCCAGCCCCAGGGCCGCGAACTCGACGGCGCAGGCGGCGCCCTGCGCGACGACATAGCCGCGCGGTGTGCGCTGCGCGGCCCGGGCGGCCGCCTGGGCGTCACGCGCGGCGTGCAGGGCCGCCGCCGCGGCGTGCTGGTCGTACGGCTGGTCCGTGCCGTTGCTCATGTGGTCCTCCCCGTGTCCCGGGGCGGTGGTCGGTCCGCCCCCGTGCACCCACTCTAGGAAACTACTTTCCACTTCGGCAAGTAGTTTCCCTCGTGAGGGTCACGAACGGGTCCGGAGTTTCCACAGCCTGTGGACGGGCGCCGCGTCACGGGGCGCCGCCGCCGGCACCCGCCCCCGGTCACACGGGCCCCGCACACGGCGAAAGCCCGGCCCTGGCACGCGGCCGTGGTGGCCGGCGCCCTGGCCGGGCTGTCGTTCGCCCACGGCGCGTACCTGACCGTGATCGGCCGTACGCACCTGTGGTGAGGCAGGACTACTCCTCGCCCTCCTCGGGCTGGTCGGCGTCGTTGACCTCCTGCTCCAGGCCCAGCTGCTCGACGAGCCAGCGGTCGAACTCGATCGCGGCGCGCACCCAGCTGACGGTCGAGGAGACGAAGTGCTCCAGGCTCACGCCCATGCCGATCAGCATCTGCGCCTCGCCGATGAGGCGGACGGTGCCGTCGTCGTGGGTGTGGGTGTAGACCTTGGGCCACAGCGTGCGGCGGTTCCAGTCGTCGATCGACTCCAGCAGCTGGGACTTCTCGTCGATCTTGTGGGGGCGGTCGTAGAACGTCCGCACCGAGAAGACCTGCTGGTCGTCCTCGCCGCGGAACATGAAGTACGTACGGAACTGCTCCCACGGCGCCGCGAGGTCACCCTCGTCGTCGACGACGTACTTGAGCTCCATCTGCTCCAGGAGCTGCTTCACGAGGTCCTGATCCGGGACGACGGGGCCCGCCGGTCCTTGGGGCTGCGGCTGGGGCTGGCCCCCGAAGTTCGGAATCGAGGACGGGTCGATGGTCACCGTGAATTTCCCTTCGTACGGATTCCGCCATCCTCCCCCAGAGGGGGAGGGGGGTGGCAAGCCCCGACGGGGCCTGTCAGCCCTGGGCTGACATGATCCGGCCGGTCGGGCGAGAGCGCCGCGAACGGGAGGGGAACGGCATGACGCGGAGAAGGTACCGGTGGGGGCTGGTGGCAGCGGTCGCGGTCCTGCCGACGCTGCTGCTGATATGGCTGGTCGTGGCGGTGGTGCGGTTCATGACCAGTGACTATCCGCTGGGCGGAGGCCCGGAGAAGGCCTCGTGCGACGAGGCGCTGGCCTTCGGCGGGGCGGCCCTGCCCGACGGCGCGCACGACACCGACTGCACGGTGCAGACCTGGCTGGACACCGACTACCGGGTGACCTTCCGCATGCCACGGGACGGTGTCGTCGAGTGGCTGCGGCGCACCTACCCCGCGGAGCGGCCGCGGACGGACTTCTGCGACGAGGGCGCGGACCTGTGCCTGCACCTCAACAGCGAGGACCATCCGCCACCGGCCGGCGCCGGGGCGAACGCCGTGACGGTCGACGTGACCTACGAGTCCACGTCGACCGCACGGGTGCGGTTCTCGGCGTTCACCGTGTGAACCGACCGGCGGGCCACCGGGTGAACCGACGGGCGGGCCACCGTGTGAACCGACCGGCGGGCCCGGCCGGCGCCGGGCCCGGAGCCGTCTGTTCCGCCCGGCGCCGGTGCGATGATGCGCGGATGCGCATACCGAGAGCGGTGCGGTGGGTGTTGTGGGCCCTGTGGTGGGGCTGCCTCGCGTTCTCCCTGTGGTGCTTCTGGACGCTGTACATCGCCCTCACGTCCGTCTGAGCCGTCAGAGCCGCCTGAGCCGTCAGACTGGTCAGAGCCGTCTGAGCCGTCAGAGTGGTCGGAGGGTCAGGACCGTCAGAGCGTCTTGCCCGTCGCCGGGCCCACCAGCAGTCCCTCGCCGAAGCGGTCGACGCGGACCGTGTCGCCGTCCTTGATCTCGCCGGAGAGGATCTCCTTGGCGAGCCGGTCACCGATCGCGCTCTGCACCAGGCGGCGCAGCGGACGGGCGCCGTAGGCCGGGTCCATGCCCTCGTCGGCGAGCCAGGCCAGCGCCTCGGGGGTGACGTCGAGGGTGAGGCGCCGCTCGGCGAGCCGCTTGGCCAGCCGGGAGATCTGCAGCTCGGCGATCCGGCTCAGCTCCTGCTTCGTCAGCGCGGAGAAGACCACGAGGTCGTCGAGACGGTTGAGGAACTCCGGCTTGAAGGACGCCCGGACGACCTCCAGCACCTGCTCCTTCTTCTCCTCCTCGCTGGTCACCGGGTCCATCAGGAACTGGCTGCCCAGGTTGGAGGTCAGCACCAGGATGGTGTTGCGGAAGTCGACCGTGCGGCCCTGACCGTCCGTCAGCCGGCCGTCGTCCAGCACCTGGAGCAGGACGTCGAAGACCTCCGGGTGCGCCTTCTCCACCTCGTCCAGCAGCACCACGCTGTACGGCCGCCGCCGCACGGCCTCCGTCAGCTGGCCGCCCTCCTCGTAGCCCACGTACCCGGGGGGCGCTCCGACCAGGCGGGCGACGCTGTGCTTCTCGCCGTACTCCGACATGTCGATGCGGACCATCGCCCGCTCGTCGTCGAAGAGGAAGTCGGCGAGCGCCTTGGCCAGTTCGGTCTTGCCGACGCCGGTCGGGCCGAGGAAGAGGAAGGAGCCGGTCGGACGGTCGGGGTCGGCGATGCCGGCGCGTGAACGCCGTACCGCGTCCGACACCGCGCGCACGGCCTCGCCCTGACCGATCAGCCGCTTGCCGATCTCGTCCTCCATGCGCAGCAGTTTCTGCGTCTCGCCCTCCAGCAGCCGCCCGGCCGGGATGCCGGTCCAGGAGGCGACGACGTCGGCGATGTCGTCGGAGCCGACCTCCTCCTTGACCATGGTGTCCCGGGACACCTCCTCCTCGGCCTCGGAGGCGGCCTCCAGGTCGCGCTCCAGGGCCGGGATCTCGCCGTACAGCAGCTTGGAGGCGGTGTCGAAGTCGCCGTCGCGCTGGGCGCGTTCGGCCTGGCCGCGCAGCTCGTCCAGCTTCTCCTTCAGCTCACCGACCCGGTTGAGGGACTGCTTCTCCTTCTCCCAGCGGGCGGTCAGCCCGCGCAGCTCCTCCTCCTTGTCGGCGAGGTCGCGGCGCAGCTTGTCCAGGCGCTCGCGGGAGGCCGCGTCGGTCTCCTTGCTCAGCGCCAGCTCCTCCATCTTCAGCCGGTCGACGGCGCGCTGGAGTTCGTCGATCTCGACCGGCGAGGAGTCGATCTCCATCCGGAGCCGGGAGGCCGCCTCGTCGACCAGGTCGATGGCCTTGTCGGGCAGGAAGCGCGAGGTGATGTACCGGTCGGACAGGGTGGCCGCGGCCACCAGCGCGCTGTCGGCGATCTGCACCTTGTGGTGCGCCTCGTAGCGGCCCTTCAGACCGCGCAGGATGGCGATGGTGTCCTCGACGCTCGGTTCGGCGACCAGCACCTGCTGGAAGCGGCGCTCGAGCGCGGGGTCCTTCTCGATGCGCTCGCGGTACTCGTCGAGGGTGGTCGCGCCGACCATGCGCAGCTCACCGCGGGCCAGCATCGGCTTGAGCATGTTGCCGGCGTCCATGGCGGAGTCGCCGCCGGCACCCGCGCCGACGACGGTGTGCAGCTCGTCGATGAACGTGATGATCTGCCCGTCGGAGTCCTTGATCTCCGCGAGGACGGTCTTCAGCCGCTCCTCGAACTCACCCCGGTACTTCGCACCCGCGACCATCGCGCCCAGGTCGAGCGCCACGAGCCGCTTGTCCTTGAGCGACTCGGGCACGTCCCCCTTCACGATCCGCTGGGCGAGCCCCTCGACGACGGCCGTCTTGCCGACGCCGGGCTCGCCGATGAGGACGGGGTTGTTCTTGGTGCGGCGGCTGAGCACCTGCACCACCCGCCGGATCTCCGTGTCCCGCCCGATGACCGGGTCGAGCCTGCCCTCCCGGGCGGCGGCGGTGAAGTCCGTGCCGAACTTCTCCAGCGCCTTGTACGACCCCTCGGGGTCCGCGGTGGTCACGCGACGCCCTCCCCTCGCCTTGCGGAACGCTTCCTGGAGCTTGCCGGCCGTGGCGCCCTGCCGGGTGAGCACCTCGCCGCTCTGGCCGCCCTTGGCGGCGATACCGATGAGCAGGTGCTCGGTGGACAGATACTCGTCGCCCAGCTCCTTGGCCCGGGCCTGGGCGTCGGCGATGACGGCGAGCAGCTCGCGGTTGGGCTGCGGCGGCGCGACGGTCGAGCCGGTCACGCTGGGCAGGGACGCGAGCACCTTCTCGGCCCCCGAGCGCACGGCGGCCTGGTCGGCGTCGACGGCGGCCAGCAGATCGACGATGTTCTCGTTCTCCTGCCCCTGGAGCAGCGCGAGGAGCAGGTGAGCAGGGGTGAGGTCCGGGTGTCCCTCGGTCACGGCCCGGTTGCCGGCGGCTTGGATCGCGTCCCGGCTCCGGTTGGTCAGCTCGGCGTCCACGTTCGCTTCTCTCCTCCTACGCGTGCTGGGGTCAGCCGTCTCCCCGTACTGACTCAGTCAACGTACACAAAGTTGAGTCTATTCCACTCAAGGCTGTGGGGGGAGGGGTGACAGGCGGCGGTCCGCCGCCGCGGGGAGTAGGTTCCGTCCCATGACCGCGTACCCCCAGGACCCGGGCGCACCGGACGAGCCGTATCTCGCCTTCTGGCGGGAGCGGCATCTGTGCACCCTGACGACACTGCGCCCCGACGGCACCCCGCATGTCGTGCCCGTCGGAGTGACCTACGACCCCGGGGCGCGGCTGGCCCGGGTGATCACGAACAAGGCGAGCGCGAAGGTGGCGCATGTGCGGGCCGCCGGCCCCGGGGGCGCGCGGGTCGCCGTCTGCCAGGTCGCCGGGCGGCGCTGGGCCACGCTGGAGGGCCGCGCGTTCGTCCGCACCGAGGCGGAGCGGGGCGCGGAGGCGGAGCGGCGCTATGCGGAGCGCTACGAGCGCGTGCCGTCGCCGAACCCGTCGCGGGTGGTGATCGAGATCGAGCTGGACCGGGCCATGGGCCGGGGATGAACGGCGGCCCCGCGCACCCCGGCGGCGGGTACGCCCGCACATGGCAGCGGCGTCACCGTGTTCAGGTCACGGTGACGCCGCTGCGGGGGGAAGCACCTGAGCGATCTGTTACGACGGGGGAATCGCGTCAGGCACTGCGGGGGGTGGCCGAGATGGTCCGCACGTCGGAGATGTCCGGCTCCGACAGCCGGTGGTCGCGCTGGTCGAGGTTCACAAAGATCATTCCGTACCGGATGGCACACCGCACGGGCTGCGGCGCCCCCCGAGGCCGCCGCAGACAGCGGTACGCCCGCACGTCGCCCTCGTCGTCGCGCGTGACGACGACCGGCTCACCGAACACGGTCACCATCAGCGAGTCCCCGTTGTGGGGGATGGCGGTGACCAGATCGATGAAGTGCCAGCCGGATCGGTACGCGGTGGCCATTTCCCGTCGGAAGGAACGGTCGTCAGGTGGAGTCGCCATCATCTGCCCCCAGCACCGTCTGCCGTAGCCACGGACTCGGAGGACACCGCCACCGCCGGCCACTTACTGTCCGCTCGATCGTCGCCCTTCGTACCGGCGTGGCCACCCAGAGCTCCGAGGGCCACAACGGCGGAGAAGGTGGCGACAAGTATCGAGCGAAGCACTCTTTTCCCCATAGTCGGCTTCGTCCTCACTTGAAGGTCCCCTCTTCCCCCGTCGAGTACGACGATGGCTCATTCAGGCACGTCATGGCCACACAATCGGTGCATCATGTTCCTGCATGTTCAGGACCCTGGGGGGTGGAGATTTGATGTCGAATCGGTCCAATACGGCACATCCCCATGCGGCGAACGAGCTCTGCGAGGAGGGTAGCCGCCTTTACGCCGGTGCCCTGCGCGAAGGCCGTATCTCCCGCTCGGAGGCGGAACCCGCCCCTTGCCTGATGGAGTTCGCCCTGCTCCACCCCGATCCCGACGACCCGGAGTGGCTCCGCCCGGTCCCCCCGGCGCTTGCGCTCGCGCAGCGTCTGCTGCCCATCGAGCGGGAGATCGCGGAGCGCCGACGGTGGGCAATCGAACTGTCCGATGCTTTTGAGCCGTTCATGGCCCTGAACGGGCAGATGGCGTCGGCCACCCACTCCATCACCGTGCTGGAAGGCAGCGACCGGATCAACGCGGCGCTCGACCTGGCCACCGCGCAGTGCCAGGCCGAAATGCTCACGGTGCAGCCCAGCAACCGCTTCACCGAGCGCACCATCCGCCAGGGGCTGGACCGTGACACCGCGCTGGTCGACCGCGGCGTGCGGATCCGCACCCTCTACCAGCACACGGTGCGCTTCAACCTGGAGCAACTGGCCTACGTGGGCCAGCTCGCCAACGGCAAGGTGGAGTACCGCACGATCGACGAGCTGGTCGAGCGCCTCATCATCTGCGACGAGTCCGTCGCGTTCATCCCGGCCCGGGACGACCAGCAAGTGGCCCTGGAACTGCGCAACCCGGCACTCGTGCGCTACCTGATCAAGGTCTTCGAGTTCATGTGGAACCGGGCCGTGGCGCTGAGCGCCGGCGCCCCCTACGAGACCGCCCCCGACGGCATCACGGAGATCCAGCACTCCATCGCCAAACTGCTCGTGGAGGGCCATGTCGACGAGGCCATCGCCCGCCGCCTCGGCATGAACGTGCGCACCTGCCGGGCCCACATCGCGAAGCTGGCCGCCGCCCTCGGCAGCGGCAGCCGGGCCCAACTCGGGTTTCTGATAGCCCAGTCCGGGATCCTGAACAAGGAGGAGTGAGGCGGCCCGGCTCGGTCCGCTCACCGGGCGCTCGGCGACTCCTGGCACGGAAAGGTCAGGTGGGCCGGGGTGTCCAGGCCCACCTGGGCGATACGGACACCGAGTTGGGTACGGCTGGCCGCGCCGAGCGTCTCCGACAGGCGGGCGATGTGGGCCCGGCAGGTGCGGACGCTGATGCCGAGGCGTTCGGCGATGACCGCGTCCTGGTGCCCCTCCGCCAGCAGCGCCGCGATGGACTTCTCGCGGTGCGAGATGCCCTCGATACCGCTGTCGGGAATGGGCGCGTTCAGCGGGACGCCCAGGCGCCACAGCCGCTCGAAGACCGTGACCAGGTAGGAGATCAGGGCCGGATGGCGCAGTTCGAGGGCCATCGTGCGTTCCGCGTTCGCCGGGATGAAGGCCACCGTGCGGTCGAAGAGGATCAGCCGGTCCACGACCTCGTCGAGCGTGCGCGCCTGCACCGCGTCACCCATCAGCTCCAGGTACGTCAGCAGTCCCTGCCCGTGTCGCGCCACGTGGTTGTACAGGTCCCGCATGCGCACGCCCCGGCCGCGTAGCGCCAGCGCCCGGTGCAGCCCCTCGGACAGCTCGTGCTCACGGCGGATGCCGCCCGGCTGCACGGTCAGCACCTCGGTCGTGCACGCCTGCGTCGCCTCGTCCATCGCCGCCTGGATCCGCGCGAGACCGTCCAGCACCCGGATCGCGCTGCCCTCACCCGCCCCGGCCCCCGCCGCGGGCATACGGCCGCCGAGGCCGGCGTACCACTCGACGGCCGCCACCGCCGCGCCCACCCGGCGCTGGCTCTCGGCGACCTCGTCGTACACGCCGCGCAGCAGCCGGGTCATGACCTCCTGGGGCGCCGTGGGCACCAGCCAGTCCATGTCGTCCGGGTCGGGGTGCAGCAGCGCCAGGTCGAGCAGGCAGGGCACCTGCTCGGTGTCCCGGCGGGGCACCCGGCCGCGCCGCACCGCCCGGGAGTACACCCGGTCCCCGGCCGCGCACAGTCGGTCGGCACCGTGCGGGTGCTCTTCCGTCCCGTGCCCGGTCATCGCCCACTCCACCCCCGGTTCACGCCTCTTCGCAGCGCAACTATGCGCGGACGGAGCGTGCGGTGCAACACGGCTCGAACCCGCGTGACCGCGGGAAACCACCGGTTCGTACCGCTATCTCCCGGCCTCCGCGCCCTCGCGGCAGCAGGCCGTGCCGGCCGGGCCCCTCCCCTTCGGCGCGCTGCGGCCCGACAATGCCGCACATGGTCCGTGCAGGGCGTACGACACCGGCGCACCCGCCGTTCGCGGCTCACCGGGTGGCAGCGCTCGTCCTGGCCGCCGCCGTGGGCGCGGCCGGATGCGACACGTCCGCGGGCGCGCCGCCGAGTGCGTCCGCCCGCCCCTCCTCGCACGTTTCCGGTGACCACCGGGACGGGCACCTGGTCTTCACGGTGCTCTCCCTGCGGTGCGGGCTGACCGCCGTGGCCGGGACGCACAGCGAGGCGCAGCCGGACGGGCAGTTCTGCACCGCGCGGTTGCGGGTGCGCAACGCCGACCCCGCCTTCCACACCTATGTCGCCGCGGAACAACGCCTGGTGAGCACCGACGGGACGGGCACGCGGCCCGACTCCTTCGCGATGGCGGTGCGCCGCCAGCACGAGCGGGTCGAGATCGGCGGGCACGACCTCATCGAGATCGAGGTCTGGTACGACGTCCCGCGGCGGGCACGGGTGACGGGGCTGCGGGTGAGCGGCGACCGGGACCCGGACGGCTACCTCAGCGGTGCGACGGTTGCGCACGCCCCGGACGGCGTGTTCGTGCCCATGACCCCGGCCACCGGGCCGTGACGCACGCCCGCGGCCGACGCGCCACGACGGAGCCACCACCGCCGAGTCACCACGGCTGATTCGCCACGGCCAATTCGCTACGGCTGATTCGCTACGGCTAATTCGCTACGGCTGTTTCGCGGGGCGCTACTTCAGCCCGAGGGAGGCGCACCCCGAGGCGTACTTCCCGGTGCAGATCTCCGACACCTTGTAGATGCCGTCCTTGACGACCGTGCTCTTGATGTTGCTCTTCGTCAGCGCGACCACACTGACCAGCTGGGCCGGAATGCCCTTCTGCGTGGGGCTGTCGACGGTGTCGCCCGCGAGCGCGTCAAACTGGATGTCCCTGCCCTGCACCTTGGCGACGGCCATCTCCGCGGCGGCCTCCGCCTCGGTCGGGTAGGGCTTGTAGACGCTCATGTACTGATCGCCCGAGACGATCCGCTGCACCGCGTCCAGTTCGGCGTCCTGCCCGGTGATCGGCGGCAGGCTGGAGACACCGGCCGCCTTGAACGCCTTGATGATGCCGCCGACCATCGCGTCGTTGGCGGAGTAGACGCCGGCGATCTTCTTGGCACCGAGCTTGGCGATGGCCTCGGTCATCTGGGCCTGGGCGTTCTTCGGGTCCCAGTCCTTGGTGTCGTAGGACGCCGCGATCTTCACCTTGCCGTTCAGCTCGCTGAGCGCGCCCCGCTTGAACTGGCCGGCGTTCGGGTCGGTCGGGGAGCCGTTCATCATGACGATCTGGTCGGAGGTGTCGGCGCTCTCACCGAGGGCGTCCAGCAGGGTGCGGCCCTGCACCTCGCCGACCAGTTCGTTGTCGAAGGAGACGTAGGCGTCGATCGGGCCCTCGGCGAGGCGGTCGTAGGCGATGACGGGGATGCCCGCGTCCTTCGCCTTCGTCACCTCACCGGCGATCGCGTGCGAGTCGACGGCGTCCAGCAGGATGACGTCGACCTTGTCGTCGATCATCTGCTGCATCTGGGTCGCCTGCCGGGCCGCGTCCTGCTCGGCGTTGGCGTACTGGACCTTGCCCTGGTTGCGGGTGAGGGAGGCGACCTTCGCGGCGATGATGGGGTGGTCGAACTTCTCGTACCGGGAGTTGACCTTCTCCGGCAGCAGCAGGCCCACCGTGACGTCGTCGCCCTTCGTGGGGCTCGCGGTGCCGCCGCCGCCCGTGGAGTTCAGCATGCTGCAGCCTGCGAGCGTGAGGATCAGCGTGGATGCGGCCACGGATATGGCGGTACGGCGCATGCGGGGGCTCACTTCGGGTGCGGTACGAAACGCGGGTGCAGCAGCACGACCCACGTGACTGAAAAGCCAACGCGGGACCGCCACCTTGCGTCAAGACCGGCCACCTAACGAGATAGCAACATCACGCTCCGCTTGGTGCGTGAAGACGGGGAGAACACCGGCCCATTCACCATCAAACACCCTTTACCGACCCTTCACGAGCGGGTGTTCACCTTCCCCGAATCAGCACAAATGACCGAACGATATCGGCCAGCGGGAGGGCACCTCCGCCCTCTTCCCGGGGGCCCGCCGTCGCCCCGCCGCGCGCGGCCGGCACCCGGCACGACGCACGCGAAGGGCCCGGAGGCGGATCGCCTCCGGGCCCTTCGCGCGGTGCGGTGAACGGCCGCTAGTCCTTGGCCTTCTTCGGCCGCCACACGACCAGCGCGCTGGTCTGCTGGACCTCCTGGTAGGGGACCAGGTCGCGGCGGTAGGACGCGTGGACGGCGGCCTCGCGCTGCTGCATCGCCGCCGCGGCGCCCTCCAGGGCCGCCTGCAGCTCCGCGACGCGGGACTGCAACGCGGCGACCTGGTTCTCCAGCTCGATGATGCGCTTGATGCCGGCCAGGTTGATGCCCTCGTCCTGCGACAACTGCTGCACCTGGCGGAGCAGTTCGATGTCACGGGCCGAGTAGCGCCGCCCCCGGCCCGCGGTGCGGTCCGGGGAGACCAGACCCAGACGGTCGTACTGGCGCAGTGTCTGCGGGTGGAGGCCGGAGAGCTGGGCCGCCACCGAGATGACGTAGACCGGGGTGTCCTCCGTCAGTTCATACGGATTACGTCGACGGCCGTCCATCCCACTCAAGCTCCCTTCGCGGCCTCGAACAGCTCCGCCCGCGGATCCTGGTCCGCGGTCGCCTCGCGATACGCCTCGAGCGCGTCACGAGCCTTCCCCGACAGGTCCTTGGGAACACTCACCTCCACGGTGACCAGGAGGTCGCCGCGGGTGCCGTCCTTGCGGACCGCGCCCTTGCCGCGGGCGCGCATCGTGCGGCCGTTGGGCGTGCCGGGCGGCAGCTTCAGCGTGACCGGCGGGCCGCCCAGGGTCGGCACCCTGACCTCCCCGCCGAGCGCCGCCTCCGTGAACGTCACCGGCACGGTCACCGTGAGGTTGTCGTCCTTGCGGCCGAACACCGGGTGGGCGTCGACGTGGACGACGACATACAGGTCGCCTGCCGGTCCGCCGCGCTCGCCCGGGGCGCCCTTGCCGCGCAGCCGGATCCGCTGCCCGTCCGAGACGCCGGCCGGGATGCGGACCTGCATGGTGCGGGAGGACTTCGCCCGGCCGCTGCCGTGGCAGACCTCGCAGGGGTGCTCCGCGATCAGGCCCCGGCCCTTGCAGTCCGGGCAGGGGTCCGTCAGGGAGAAGCCACCGCCGGAGCCGCGCGCCACCTGCCCCGTACCGACACAGGTCGGGCACACGCGGGGCGTGCCGTTCTTGTCGCCGGTGCCGGAACAGGCCTTGCACGGCGCCTGGGAGGACATCCGCAGCGGGACCGTGGCGCCCTCGATGGCCTCGGTGAAGCTGAGCGTGACCTCGGACTCGATGTCCTGGCCGCGCCGGGGCTGGGTCCGCGTCCCCGCGGCACCGCCCCGGTTGAACAGGCCCCCGAAGACGTCACCGATACCCCCGCCGAAGCCTCCGCCCTGGGCGCCGCCTCCGAAGAGGTCGCCCAGGTCGAAGTTGAAGGAGCCGCCGCCCGCGCCCGGCCCCGGCCTGAAGCCGCCGTTGCCGAACAGGGTGCGGGCCTCGTCGTACTCCTTGCGCTTCTTGGGGTCGCCGAGCACGTCGTTCGCCTCGGAGATCTCCTTGAAGCGCTCCTCGGCCTTGGCGTTGCCCTTGTTGGCGTCCGGGTGGAACTCGCGGGCGAGCTTCCGGTACGCCTTCTTGATCTCGGCCTCGGTGGCGTCCTTGGGGACGCCGAGGACCTTGTAGTAGTCCTTCTCGATGAAGTCCTTGGTGCTCATCCCCGACGTCCCTCCTTCCCCATGCTGTGTGTGACGTCAGCCCTCGTCCGGGCCACCGTTCTCCTTGTCGTCGGCCGCCTTCTCCTCGGCGCCCTCCGCCTTCGCGCCCTGCGCGCCGGGCTGCGGCTCGGCGACGGCCACCCGCGCGGGGCGGATGGTGCGCTCGCCGATGCGGTACCCGGGCTGCAGGATCGCCACGCAGGTCGTCTCGGTGACGTCCGGCGCGTAGGAGTGCATCAGGGCCTCGTGGATCGTCGGGTCGAAGGGCTCGCCCTCCTTGCCGAACTGCTGCAGGCCCATCTTCGCCGCGACGGTCTCCAGCGACTCGGCGACCGACTTGAAGCCGCCGACCAGCTCGCCGTGCTCCCGCGCGCGCCCGATGTCGTCGAGCACGGGCAGCAGCTCGGTCAGGAGGTTCGCGATGGCGACCTCCTTGACCGCGACGCGGTCCCGCTCGACGCGGCGGCGGTAGTTCTGGAACTCGGCCTGGAGGCGCTGGAGGTCCGCAGTGCGCTCGTCGAGCGCCTTGCGCGCCTGGTCCAGCTGGGCCAGCAGACCCGCGTCCTCGTTCCCGTCCCCGGCCGGGGCCGCCCCCTCCTCGGAGGAGGCGGCCTTCGGCTCGGCGTCGTCAGGGGTGGCGCCGGAGGGGACGTCGGGCTTCTCTTCAAAACCCGGGGTCTCCTCCGTCATTACGCGGCCCCGTCCTTGCGCTCGTCGTCCACGATCTCGGCGTCCACGACGTCGTCGTCGGCGGCCTTGGCACCACCGGCGGCACCCTCGGGACCACCGGCGGCCTGGGCGCCCTGCGCGTCGGCGTACAGGGCCTGGCCGAGCTTCTGCGAGACGGCCGCGACCTTCTCCGTGGCGGAGCGGATCTCGGCGGTGTCCTCGCCCTTGAGCTTCTCCTTCAGCTCGGCGACCGCTTCCTCGACCTCGGTCTTGACCTCGCCGGGGACCTTGTCCTCGTTGTCCTTGAGGAACTTCTCCGTCTGGTAGACCAGCTGCTCGCCCTGGTTGCGGGCCTCGGCGGCCTCGCGGCGCTTGTGGTCCTCCTCCGCGTAGCGCTCGGCTTCCTCACGCATGCGGTCGACCTCGTCCTTCGGCAGCGAGGAGCCGCCGGTGACGGTCATCTTCTGCTCCTTGCCGGTGCCGAGGTCCTTCGCCGTGACGTGCATGATGCCGTTGGCGTCGATGTCGAAGGAGACCTCGATCTGCGGGACGCCACGCGGCGCCGGCGGCAGACCGGTCAGCTCGAACATGCCGAGCTTCTTGTTGTACGCCGCGATCTCGCGCTCGCCCTGGTAGACCTGGATCTGCACGGACGGCTGGTTGTCCTCGGCCGTGGTGAAGATCTCCGAGCGCTTGGTCGGGATCGTGGTGTTGCGCTCGATGAGCTTGGTCATGATGCCGCCCTTGGTCTCGATACCGAGGGACAGCGGGGTGACGTCGAGGAGCAGGACGTCCTTGACCTCGCCCTTGAGGACACCGGCCTGGAGCGAGGCGCCGATGGCGACGACCTCGTCCGGGTTCACACCCTTGTTGGCCTCCTTGCCGCCGGTCAGCTCCTTGACGAGCTCGGCGACGGCGGGCATACGGGTGGAGCCACCGACGAGGACGACGTGGTCGATCTCGTTGATGGAGATGCCGGCGTCCTTGATGACGTTGTGGAACGGCGTCTTGCAGCGCTCCAGCAGGTCGGCCGTCAGCTGCTGGAACTGGGCGCGGGTGAGCTTCTCGTCCAGGTGCAGCGGGCCCTCGGCGGACGCGGTGATGTAGGGCAGGTTGATCGAGGTCTCGGTGGACGAGGACAGCTCGATCTTGGCCTTCTCGGCGGCCTCACGGAGGCGCTGCAGGGCCATCTTGTCCTTGGACAGGTCCACGCCGTGGCCGGACTGGAACTGCTTGACCAGGTAGTCGACGATGCGCTGGTCCCAGTCGTCACCACCGAGGTGGTTGTCACCGTTGGTGGCCTTCACCTCGACGACGCCGTCGCCGATCTCCAGCAGCGAGACGTCGAAGGTGCCGCCACCGAGGTCGAAGACGAGGATCGTCTGGTCGTCCTTGTCGAGGCCGTACGCCAGCGCGGCGGCGGTCGGCTCGTTGACGATGCGCAGGACGTTCAGACCGGCGATCTCGCCGGCCTCCTTCGTCGCCTGACGCTCGGAGTCGTTGAAGTAGGCCGGGACGGTGATGACCGCGTCGGTCACCTTCTCGCCCAGGTAGGCCTCGGCGTCACGCTTCAGCTTCTGCAGGATGAACGCGGAGATCTGCTGCGGGTTGAACGGCTTGCCGTCCAGCTCGATCTTCCAGTCCGTGCCCATGTGGCGCTTGACCGAACGGATGGTCCGGTCGACGTTGGTGACGGCCTGGCGCTTGGCCACCTCGCCGACCAGCACCTCGCCGTTCTTGGCGAAGGCGACGACGGACGGCGTGGTCCTGGCGCCCTCGGCGTTGGTGATGACGGTGGGCTCGCCGCCCTCGAGGACCGAGACCACCGAGTTCGTCGTGCCCAGGTCGATGCCGACCGCACGTGCCATTGCGATTCCTCCAACTGACTTGAGTGGAACAGGCTCAAGTGTGCATGAGGCGCACGGCTCGGTCAACAGACCTGAGTCACCACGACTCAAGTCTTATCCGTTCCTTACACGCAATGGCGCTCTGACCTGCGACGATGGCGGCCGCCGCGGTGGCTGTACCCGCGAAAAAGAGGACCGCGTACTCGTCGGGACGGGCTGCCGGGGCGCTCGCGCCATGGTCTCCGGCCCCGCCCCGGGGCCCGGCCCCCGCCTCCGCGGCGCCCGGTACACCGGCACCCGCAGCAGCGCGAGGACGACGACCAGCGCGGTGCCCGCCACCCACAGCGCGGCACCCGGCCGGGCCCACCCGGCGTGCACCAGCACACCCACGAGTACCCCCGCGGCCGAGGCCACGCCCAGCAGTACGGCGGTGCCCTGCGCGGTGAGCCCGAGCCGCCGCAGCCGGTGGCCGAGGTGGTCGGGTCCGCCGCGCGCCAGCGGCCGTCCGGCCAGCCGCCGCGAGAGGGCGACGAGGACGATGTCGGCGGCGCCGAGCGCGACCAGCGGCCCGAGGACGGCCGCGGTGCCGGTCAGGTCGTAGCCCGACCGGGTGACCACGGCCGCGGAGGCCGTCAGGAAGCCGGTGAACAGCGAGCCGCAGGAGCCGAGCCCGATCCGGGCGGCCGGCCAGCCGTGCATGAGGAAGCCGGTGAGCGCGGCCGCGAGCACACTCAGCAGCACCGCGAGCCCGTCCATCACCTCCGCCGCGGCGCACGCCGCCACCCCGAAGGCGGTCAGCACCCCCACGGTGCCGGCGACGCCGTCGGCGTGGTCGAGTGAACGGAAGGCGAGGGAGGCGGCGGCGACGAAGACGACGCCCAGCATCCCGCCGAGCACCCCCGTCTCGTCGTACGGCACGACGAACGCGGCCGCCACGACCGTCCCCACCAGCAGGAACCGGGTCTTCAG
Source organism: Streptomyces sp. NPDC028635 (assembly GCF_040637635.1). Taxonomy (NCBI): domain Bacteria; kingdom Bacillati; phylum Actinomycetota; class Actinomycetes; order Kitasatosporales; family Streptomycetaceae; genus Streptomyces; species Streptomyces sp. NPDC028635. The sequence goes on from NZ_JBEZWX010000028.1 coordinate 24,659, forward strand.
CCGCCACACGTCGGCGGCGAGGCCCAGCGCGGCGACCGCGGCGCCCGCGACGAGCAGCTGGTCGTTGCCGTGCCCGAGCGGCGCCAGACGGGTCCAGTTGCCGGCCGCGGCGACCAGACAGGTGGCGAGCACCATGGCCGCCCCGCCGAGCAGCGGCACCGGCCGCGTGCGCCGGCGCCGGTCGACGAGCCCCAGGCGCAGGGCAGGCGTCCGGAGCGCTCCCGCGAGCAGGGCGGTGAGCAGCAGGGCGGCGGTGGCGGCGGCGATCCCGTAGAGCACGGATATAAGTTAGAGGTGAATGTACCAATTTGGTACGAATAACACGTTCAGATTGCGACCGGCTTCCGGGGGCCCGCCGTTTTCCTGTGATCCTTTAAGGCAACCCTCAGCGACACAGATCACCGAACGGCTGGCTACATTGCATCGGAAGATAGGGGTAGTCTCAGACGAACTGAATAAGTTACCGCTTAGTAATCTCCGTCGATTCACCCCTCGCAGGCCCGAGGAGCCCCCATGCAACTCGCCGCGATCATCGTGTCGCTGGCCCTGACCGTGGTCGGCGTCGCCCTGCTCGCCCGCGCCATCGGCCAGTTCGTCCGGTACTTCAAGCTGGGCCAGCCGGTCCCGGCGGGCAGCCGGACCGACAACCCCTACGCGCGCAGCGTGACCCTGGTGCGGGAGTTCCTCGGCCACACGCGCATGAACCGCTGGGGGATCATCGGCATCGCCCACTGGTTCGTGGCCATCGGCTTCCTGACGCTGCCGCCCACGATCATCAACGCCTACGGTCAGCTGTTCCAGGCCGACTGGACGCTGCCGGTGCTCGGCGGCTTCCTGCCGTACGAGATGTACATCGAGTTCATCGGCGCGATGACCACGCTCGGCATCGCGACGCTGATCGTCGTCCGCCTGCTCAGCCTGCCCTCGCGGCCCGGCCGCAAGTCCCGCTTCGCGGGCTCGAAGATGGGCCAGGCGTACTTCGTCGAGTACGTCATCCTCATCATCGGTCTCGCGATCTACGTGCTGCGTGCCCTCGAGGGCGCCCTGCACCACGTGGACCACTACGAGGCCGGCTACTTCGCCTCGTACCCGGTGATCCTGGCGCTGAAGGGCCTGAGCGTCTCCACGCTGCAGAACCTGGTCTACCTGTTCGCCATGATCAAGCTGGGCACGACCATGATCTGGATGATCACGGTCAGCCTCAACACCAACATGGGTGTGGCCTGGCACCGCTTCCTGGCGTTCCCGAACATCTGGTTCAAGCGCAACGCGACCGGTGAGACCGCGCTGGGCGGCCTGCAGCCGATGACGAGCGGCGGCAAGCCGATCAACTTCGAGGACCCGGGCGAGGACGACGTCTTCGGCGTCTCCCAGGTCGAGCAGTTCTCGTGGAAGGGCCTGCTGGACTTCTCCACCTGCACCGAGTGCGGCCGCTGCCAGTCGCAGTGCCCCGCCTGGAACACGGGCAAGCCGCTCTCCCCGAAGCTGCTGATCATGTCGCTGCGCGACCACGCCCACGCCAAGGCGCCGTACCTGCTCGCGGGCGGCGGCAAGACGATGGAGGGCGAGGAGAAGGCGTCCGCCGAGGCCCTGAAGGACGTCCCCGCGTCCGCGCTGGCCGAGGCCGAGCGCCCGCTCATCGGCACCGCCGAGGAGAACGGCGTCATCGACCCGGACGTGCTGTGGTCCTGCACCACCTGCGGCGCCTGCGTCGAGCAGTGCCCGGTGGACATCGAGCACGTCGACCACATCGTCGACATGCGCCGCTACCAGGTGATGATCGAGTCCGCGTTCCCGTCCGAGGCGGGCACGATGCTCAAGAACCTGGAGAAGAAGGGCAACCCCTGGGGCCTGGCGAAGAAGCAGCGCCTGGAGTGGACCAAGGAGGTCGACTTCGAGGTCCCGGTCGTCGGCAAGGACATCGAGGACCTCACCGAGGTCGAGTACCTGTACTGGGTCGGCTGCGCCGGCGCCCTCGAGGACCGCGCCAAGAAGACCACCAAGGCCTTCGCCGAACTGCTGCACATCGCGGGCGTCAAGTTCGCGATCATGGGCGGCGACGAGAAGTGCACCGGTGACTCCGCCCGCCGCCTGGGCAACGAGCCCCTGTTCCAGGAGCTCGGCATGGAGAACGTGATGGCCCTGAACACGGCGTTCGGCGAGGAGCTGGACGACGAGGGCAAGGTCGTCGCCGAGTCCGCGAAGCCGAAGTCGGCGAAGAAGATCGTCGCCACCTGCCCGCACTGCCTCAACACGCTCGGCAACGAGTACCCGCAGCTCGGCGGCGACTACGAGGTCATCCACCACACCCAGCTGCTCCAGCACCTGGTGGACGAGGGCAAGCTGATCCCGGTCACGCCGGTCGAGGGCATCATCACCTACCACGACCCGTGCTACCTGGGCCGGCACAACAAGATCTACACGCCTCCGCGCGAGATCATCGCCGCCGTCCCCGGCGTCCGCAACGAGGAGATGCACCGCCACAAGGAGCGCGGCTTCTGCTGCGGCGCCGGCGGCGCGCGGATGTGGATGGAGGAGCGGATCGGCAAGCGCATCAACAACGAGCGCGTCGACGAGGCTCTGTCCGTCAACCCGGACATCGTCTCCACCGCCTGCCCGTTCTGCCTGGTCATGCTGACCGACTCGGTCAACGGCAAGAAGAACGAGGGCAAGGCCAAGGAGTCCATCCAGGTCGTGGACGTCGCCCAGCTGCTCCTCGACTCCGTCAAGACGCCGGTCGACCCGGCGGGCGAGGCCGAGTCCGAGAGCGCGCCGGAGCCGGAGCCGGTGAAGTAGCCTCCCGGCACCGCGAAGCCCGACGGCGCCCCCTGACCCGCACAGGCAGGGGGCGCCGTCGTTCGTGTGTCCGGGTCGCTCAGGCGCCCTTGGGGGCCGCCTGCTGGACCACCTCGAAGGACCACAGGGTCGAGCCGGACGCCGCGGGCCTCGGCCGCTCGCCCTCGCCGCCGCCCTGGTGGGCGGCCTTCATCGGCCCCTCCATCCAGGCCTGGAAGGCCGCCTCGTCCCGCCAGCGCGTGTACACCAGATACTGGTCGGTGCCCTCGACGGGGCGCAGCAGCTCGAACCACTCGAAGCCGTCGGAGTTCTCCACGGTGTGGGCCCGCGAGGCGAACCGCTTCTCCAGGACCTCCCGCTGCTCGGCGGGCACGGTCAGCACATTGATCTTCACAACGCTCATGCCCCCATCCTGACCCACGCAGGCCGGCACGCACCCTGCCGGGGCGGTTCCGCTCCACGGGGAGCGGGGGCGCGCCGGCCCCTGCCGGAGGAGTGTCGGCCCCCTGCCGGGGCCGCCGACCCCCTGCCGGGGGCGCGCCGGCCCTGCGGGCGGGCGGACGCAGCGTGCCCTCCGGGGCGCGTGGTCCGGTCTGCTGTGCCGGGGCCGACGGCGGGGCTGGGGGTGTCCTTGGGGGTCGAACGCGTGCATGATTGCGGGGTTGTTGCCGACGGGGCGGGTGGGGTGGACCGGTGCGGGTGCGAAGAGGGGCTCTGTCCGCGGCGGCCACCGGGTGTCTTCTCCTGCTCGCCGCCTGCTCGGCCTCCCCCGAGGACCGGCCCACGCCCGTCCGGGCGGCCCCGGCCATCGCCCCCCTGCCGGTTCCGCGCGGCACCGGCAGCAAGGTTCCCGACGACTTCAACGGCGACGGCCACCGCGACCTCGTCCTCAACGACCTCGCCAAGACCCAGCCGCACACCGACGACCCCGGCATCGGCATCGTCTACGGCAGCGCGCACGGCCTCGTCCCCGGCGCCCGGCAGCTGCTCGCCCCGCGCACCCACGCCGCCCGGGCCGGCGGTGAGCTGCCCGCGCTGTTCGAGGCGGAGGCGTCCTGCGACCTGGACGGCGACGGCTTCACCGACCTCGTCGTCTCCACCGACCCGCCCTACGACGGCCAGGGGCAGCCACCGGTGCCGTTGCAGCTGCTCTTCGGCTCGCCCGGCGGCCTCACCGGGCGGGGCGTCGTCCTCGCCGTACCGGCGCGCGCCCGGGCCGGCAACGACTGGCCCGACCAGCCGGTGTGCGGCGACTTCGACGGCGACGGCCACACCGACCTCGCGCTGCACGCCACCGGCGGCAAGCTGAGCTTCCTGCGCGGCCCGTTCACCCGGACGGGCGCCCCGCACGCCGCCGCCGCGCCGATCCCGGCCCCCGGCAACCTGCCCACCGGCCCCGCCGCCGACGTCGACCGCGACGGCTACGACGACCTCGTCGTCCGTACGGGGGAACGATCCGGCACGTCCGCGGTGGTCCTGGGCGGCCCCGACGGCCCCACCCGCACCGGTGCCGTGCTGCCGGACGGCATCGACGTGGCCCTGGGCCGCTTCGGCCGGGGCGAGGCGCTGGACGCGGCGATCGGCACGATGGGCGGCACGGCGCTGCGCTACGACCTGCCCGGCGCCCGCCGCGCCACCCTCGACTCCCCCGGCACGGTGCTCGACGCCGCCGACTTCGACGGCGACGGCCTGAGCGAGCTGGTCTCCAGCGGCTCCCGGCTGAAGGTGTTCCGGGGCCGCCCGGCGGGCCTGTCCGCGCGGGAGATGGTCATCGTGCGGCCCACGGCGCACGGCACGGCCCGGGTGGTCGCCGCCGGTGACTTCGACGGCGACGGCAGGGCGGACCTGGCCGTACGGACGTATCGGAGCGAGACGCAGGACACGGTGACGGTGTATCCGGGGACACGGCGGGGGCTGGTGTCGGAACGGCCGGCGGTGACGTTCTCGACACGGGTGTTCCTGCCGCCGGCGTGAGTCGGGCGGGGTGAGCGGCGGCAGGTTGAGCCACCTGGCCCGGAACCGCCCCTGAAAGGGCCCCGAAGTGCCGGGCGTTGGACCCTTAGGGGATGTCACAGCTCGGCCGCAAACCCCCGCCGGGGACTCGGCCGTGGGCACGTCACTCTGCGGAACCAGGTACGTTCGATGACGTGGCTGGATTCAGGATCGGACGCGGCGGCCGGGACGGCCGTGCCCCGCAAGCGCGACCGCAACACCCCCCGTACGGACAGCAGGCGCCGCAGGGACCGTCGTACGGCTACCCGCAGGCGCCCCCACCGGGCGGCGCGGGCGGCCCGGCGTCGCCGTGGCCGCAGGCCGGCGCTCACCCGCCCCAGGGAGAGCCGGAGTACTTCGGCGGCCCGGGCGGCGGCTACGGCCCCGGCCCGGCGGACCCGTACGCGGCGAACCAGCCCGGACATACCCAGGCGTTCTCCGTCGACGAGCAGGCACGCTTCGACGAGGGCTACACGCAGGGCGGCACCTACCAGGCCGGCGCCGCGGCCCCGGCCGGGCCGATCGGACCGCGGCTGCACTGGAAGGACCTGCTGAAGGGGATCGTGCTGTCCCCGAACCAGACGTTCCTGCGCATGCGGGACTACGCGATGTGGGGCCCGGCCCTGATCGTGACGTTCCTCTACGGCCTGCTGGCCGTCTTCGGCTTCGACGGCGCCCGCCAGGACGCGATCAACGCCACGCTCTCCAACGCCATCCCGATCGTGCTGACGACGGCCGTGGCCATGGTGATCTCGTCCTTCGTGCTCGGCGCGGTCACCCACACGCTGGCCCGCCAGCTCGGCGGCGACGGGGCGTGGCAGCCCACGGTCGGCCTGTCCATGCTGATCATGACCCTGACGGACGCGCCACGCCTGGTCGTCGCGATGTTCGCGGGCGGCGACGCGCCGTTCGTGCAGGTCCTCGGCTGGGCGACGTGGGCCGCGGGGGGCGCGCTGCTCACCCTGATGGTGAGCCGCTCGCACGACCTTCCGTGGCCGAAGGCACTGGGCGCGTCGGCGATCCAGCTGATCGCGCTGCTGTCGATCGTGAAGCTCGGCACGTTCTAGGCCCTGCCGGCGCGTGAAAGGCCCCCGGCGGTGACGCCGGGGGCCTTTCACGTGCGCGCCGCGCGGCAGCGGGCGCCGGGGTCTCAGGCGTCGAGGACCTGACCCTCGCGCTTCACGACGGGCGGCTCGACACTCCACGGGAAGTTGATCCAGTCGTCGGTGCGCTTCCAGACGTACTCGCACTTCACGAGCGACTGCGGCTTCTCGTAGATGACGGCGGAGCGGACCTCCGCGACGTGGTCGAGGCAGAAGTCGTGGACGAGCTTGAGCGTCTTGCCGGTGTCGGCGACGTCATCCGCGATCAGCACCTTCTTGTCGGTGAAGTCGATCGCGTTCGGCACCGGGGCGAGCATGACGGGCATCTCGAGGGTGGTGCCGACGCCGGTGTAGAACTCCACGTTGACCAGGTGGATGTTCTTGCAGTCGAGGGCGTAGGCGAGACCGCCGGCGACGAAGACGCCGCCCCGGGCGATGCTCAGCACCACGTCGGGCCGGTAGCCGTCGTCGGCGATGGTCTGCGCGAGCTCGCGCACGGCCTTGCCGAACAGTTCGTAGGTCAGATTCTCACGCACGTCACTCATGCTCGCGCTCACACCTGCGTCCGATGGAAGTTGATGTAGGACCGGGAGGCGGTGGGGCCGCGCTGCCCCTGGTAGCGCGATCCGTACCGCTCGGACCCGTAGGGGAACTCGGCGGGCGAGCTGAGCCGGAACATGCACAGCTGGCCGATCTTCATCCCCGGCCACAGCTTGATCGGCAGGGTGGCGAGGTTCGACAGCTCCAGCGTGACGTGTCCGGAGAAGCCGGGGTCGATGAACCCGGCGGTGGAGTGGGTGACGAGCCCGAGCCGCCCGAGCGAGCTCTTCCCCTCGAGCCGGGACGCGATGTCGTCCGGGAGGGTGATCACCTCGTACGTGCTGGCCAGCACGAACTCACCGGGGTGCAGGATGAAGGGCTCGTCGCCCTCCGGCTCGACCATCCGGGTCAGGTCTGCCTGCTCGACGGAGGGGTCGATGTGCGGGTACCGGTGGTTCTCGAACACCCGGAAGTAACGGTCCAGCCGGACGTCGATGCTCGACGGCTGCACCATGTCTGTGTCGTAGGGATCGATGCGGACCCGCCCGGCATCGATCTCGGCCCGGATGTCCTTGTCTGAGAGAAGCACGTAGCGAGGATACGCAAGGCGTGCGGAGCCCCCCAATCGTGAGGGTCCCGCACGCCGAGGACGATCTCTCCCGCGGTTCCGCCACGGCCTCTCGCCGCCGCGGCCTGCCTCCGCTTCCGCTTGTCTCCGCTTCCGCTTGTCTCCGCTACCGCTTCCCGGCGAGGGTGACCGGCACCGCGCTGCGGAGCCGGGCACACCGGGGACACCGGACGAGGCGTCCGGGACCGAGTCGCTCGGCCTGCTGCATCGGGAACGAAGCGGCGGTGAACACGTGCCCGTCGGCACAACGGACGAGGGTGCGCTCCATCAAGTCCTGAAGTCCCTTCCCCAAAGAGCCGCGTCGGGCTGGACTGCCCTGACGACGAGGCCACACATTACGGGATGAAAGGGACGGCCCTCCAGGCGGCACTCCGACCTCGCGCAGCCCCTCGGGCACGCCACCACCGTACGCCCCAACTCCGGTCCCCCGCAGCCGCGTACCCCGCCCTCGCGCACACACGCAGGCCCCCGTCCATGAACACCGGGGGCCTGGGATGAGGTACAGTGGGCGACGGTTCCGACACCACCCGACCCGGGAGGCCGTCGGCAACTTACGCGGGTGTAGTTTAATGGTAGAACATCAGCTTCCCAAGCTGAGAGCGCGAGTTCGATTCTCGTCACCCGCTCCAGAGAGAAACCCCAGGTCAGCGGCCTGGGGTTTGTTTGTTGTCAAGAGCGGCAGGCGCCTTCGGCTTCGACCCGGCCGTCGGGCTGGACGCGATCGCCTCTCTCCGACGACGGCTGACGCCGTGCCAGGCACGCCATACACGTCAAGTGACGCTTCAGGCCCCGATGGCCGACCTTCGCAAGTTCCCGTCCACAACCCGTGAGGAAAGTTCCTCAGGTGATGTCGTGGACATTGTGCTCGAGCAGATCGGTTGCGTGCCGGGCGATGGCCCCGTAGTCGGCATCGTCGTGGAGGACAGCCAGGTCGTGGTGGGCAGCGGTGGCGGCGATGACGAGGTCCACCGCCGAGGCGCTGCGATGCTCCCCGGCCTGGGCCATACGGTTTTGCACCGCGCTGATCCAACGCCCCGCGTTCTTGGGCACCGACACGTCGGGATAGAGGTCGGTGAACATCTCCGCGATCTCGTCGTACTCACGGCCGTTCCGGGCGCTGTACAGAAACTCGGTTCGCTGCACATAGCAGGATGCGATGGCACCGGCGTCGATCGCGTCGTACCAGGCCGACTGCAGTTTTGGTTCGCGGAGCAGCCGGACCAGGCCGGAGGTGTCGAGCAAGTAGATCACCGGGGGTGCTTCTCCGCCCGGTGCAGGCGCTCGGCGTCCTCGACGGCACCCCACTCACGCGCCCGCTCGAAGTGACGGCTGATGCGCGCCGCACGCTCCTGCTGTTCGGCGTAGAAGCGCAGAGCCAGGTTGACCGCCTCTTTCTTGGTCCTGACCTTGGCCAGAGCCATGGCACGCTCCAAGGCGTCATCATCGATGTCGATCTGGGTCACAGACATACGAGCACCTCCTACGCAATGTTGGTGATGTACATAGAAAAGTATGTCACCAACATCAGTGATGCGATCTCCGAACGTCAGATGAGCAATGGCAACGGAAAACTCCGGATCAGTCCGTCAGGCCATGCCCGCCGCTCGGCGCGAAGCGCCGCGCGCCGTATAGCTCGACAGAGGGTGGCTTCCGTGCCCAGAGCGTGCCCGTAGGTACGGACGACCACGGTCGACAGCGGTGCGAACAAGCCCGCACAGCGGTGCCGACACGACGTATTCACCCAGGTCAGCCGCCATTCACCCAAGCGCCGTCGCTTCCCCAGCTGAGAGCGCGAGCAGGTCGAAGACCCGGGGGTTCGTAGTCGGCGGCAAGTGCCACGTTCACCGCGTCGGCGAGGCCGAGGCCGAGCGCGCGTAGCGGATACGGACGGACTGGGCGGCGCCCAGGTGGTCCTGCGTGATCTCCGGCAGGACGACACGACCCCGGCTCACCCAGCGGCGCAGGTCGTCGGCGGTCAGGGGCGGCTCGGCGGGGCGATCTCGGTGAGCAGGGCGTGGATGCGCTGCTCGATCTCGTCGCGGATGGGGCGGACCGCGTCGACGCCCTGCCCGGCCGGGTCGGGCAGTTCCCAGTCGAGGTAGCGCTTGCCGGGGAAGACGGGGCAGGTGTCGCCGCAGCCCATCGTGATCACGACGTCGGACGCCTGGACCGCCTCCACCGTGAGCATCTTGGGCACCTCGGCCGAGAGGTCGATGCCGAGTTCTGCCATGGCTTCGACGACGGCCGGGTTCACGGTGTCGGCGGGGGCGGAGCCGGCTGAGCGCACCTCGACGCTGTCGCCTGCCAGGTGCGTGAGGAAGGCGGCCGCCATCTGCGAGCGCCCGGCGTTGTGGACGCAGACGAACAGGACGGAGGGGCGCTCGGCGGGAGAGGGCATGGTGGTGTCTTTCGGGGTGCGGTGGTCAGAGGCCGGCGGGGGCGGCCGGTTCGGGTTCGGCGGGGGCGGTGCGTTCGGGTTCGTTGGCGGCGGGGCCTACCGGTTCGGCGGGGGTGGTGGCTTCCGGTTCGGCGGGGGCCGGGGTGGGGGTGGCCGGCGTGGGGGCGGGCCGGGCGAACACGGTGGCCACCAGGGCCAGGCCGACCAGCGCACCGGCGGCCTGGGCCGCGATGAACGGGCCGACCGAGGCGGGCGCGATGCCGGCGAAGGTGTCGGTGAAGGCGCGGGCGACGGTGACGGCGGGGTTGGCGAAGGACGTGGAGGACGTGAACCAGTACGCCGCGCCGATGTAGGAGGCCACGGCCAGCGGGGCGAAGTGAGCCCGGCCGGTCCGTGCGAGCCCGAAGATCAGCAGGACGAGTCCCGCGGTCGCGACCAGCTCGCCGAGCCAGAGGTGACCGGCGGAGCGGTCGTGGCCGGACCACTGCACCAAGGGCCTGGCGAACATGGCGTTGGCCAGGACGGCGCCGCCGATCGCTCCGGCCGTCTGGGCGGGGAGGTAGGCGGCCACGTCCCGGAGGGTCGGTCCGTCAGGGGCGCGCCGGCCGGTGAGCCAGGCCGCGAGCGTGACGACGGGGTTGAAGTGCGCGCCGGAGACCGGGCCGAACACCGCGATGAGCCCGCCCAGTCCGAACACGGTGGCCAGCGAGTTGGCGAGCAGCCGCACTCCGGCGTCCTGGGTCAGCTCTGTGGCCTGGATGCCGGAGCCGACCACCATGGCGACCAGGGCGGCCGACCCCACGGCTTCGGCGAGGGCACGACGCGCCAGCGGTGCGCTCACGCGGTGGCCTCCACGTTGCGCGCGGTGGTGAGGAACGCGGCGAGCCCGTCCAGGGTGCCGGGCAGCGCCCAGTAGTAGACCCAGGTGCCCCGGCGCTCGCAGTCGATCAGGCCCGCCTGCCTCAGCAGCTTGAGGTGATGGGAGATCGTCGGCTGGGACAGCTCGAAGGCCGGGGTCAGGTCGCACACGCAGACTTCGCCGCCGACCCGCGAAGCGATCAGCGACAGCAGGCGCAGGCGTACGGGGTCGCCCAGCGCCTTGAAGATCTTCGCCAGAGCGGCCGCCCGGTCCTCGTCCAGGGGAGCGGCCACCAGGCCCGGGCAGCAGGGTGCGGGCTGATCGTCCTGCCCGAGCACCGCCGACTCTTGCTTCGACATGCTTCTATGTTGACGTTTCTCGATTCAAGGCGCAAGCTCCGCCTCCGCCCCGGAGGGGTGTCAGGACACGCCCAGGAAGCGGAGCACCGCGAGGACCCTGCGGTGGTCCGCGTCCCCTTGCGGCAGGTCGAGCTTGGTGAAGATGCTGTTGATGTGTTTGGCGACCGCGCTCTCACTGATCACCAGCGCTTCGGCCGTCCCCGCGTTGGAGCGGCCACTCGCCATCAACTCCAGGACCTCGCGCTCCCGGGGGGTGAGCCGGTCCAGCGGATCGCTGTGGCGGCGCACCAGCAACTGGGAGACGACCTGGGGGTCCAGGACGGTGCCGCCGGCCGCCACCCGCCGTAGCGCGTCGGCGAACTCCTCGACGTCCGCCACCCGTTGCTTGAGGAGGTAGCCGATCCCCGATGTGTGCGAGGACAGCAGGTCGGCGGCGTAGCGTTCCTCGACGTACTGCGAGAGCAGCAGGACCGCTGTTTCCGGCGACCGGCGTTTGATGACCAGCGCCGCCCGCACGCCCTCGTCCGTGAAGCCGGGAGGCATACGGACGTCCACGACCGCGATGTCCGGCCGGTGTTCCTCGACCGCCGACAACAGCGCCTCGGCGTCCCCGACTTCGGCGACCACCTCGAACCCGGCCATCTCCAGGACCTTCACCACGCCGATCCGCAGCAGGACGGAATCCTCGGCGATCACAGCGCGCACGGCAGCTCCACGGTCATCACGGTCGGCCCCCCGACAGGGCTGTCGACCGACAGGGTGCCATCCACCGCGGCGACCCGCTTGGCCAGCCCCGTCAGCCCGCTCCCCCCGGCCGGATCGGCCCCGCCCACACCGTCGTCGCTGATGACGACCAGCAGCGTCGGCCCGAACCGTTCCACGGAGACCTCGGCCCTGGATGCCTCGGCGTGCTTCACCACGTTCGTCAGCGCTTCGGAGACGACGAAGTAGGCGACGGCCTCGACCGTGGGCGACGGCCGCGACGGCAGGTCCACGCTCACCCGGACCGGGATGGGCGCCCTGCCGGCGACTCCCGAGATCGCGGCATCCAGTCCGCGGTCCTCCAGAACGGCCGGGTGCAACCCGCGCACCAGGCCGCTCAGTTCCTCTATCGCCTCCTTCGCCTCCCGGTGCGCCTCGTCGATCACGCGGCGGGCGTCCTCGGGCAGGTCGCCGAGCGTCGCCCTGGCCAGCCCCAGGTTGACCGCCAAGGAGACCAGTCGCTGCTGAGCACCGTCGTGCAGGTCGCGCTCGATGCGGCGACGTTCGGCGTCGACGGCGTCCACCAGGCCCGCCCTGCTCTCGGTCAGATCATCGACCCGGCGCGCCAGTTGCTCCTCGCGGCTGGGCCCGAGCAGGACGGTCGCGATGCGGGTGTCGAGCCGTGCGAGGGCCCCTGACAGCCATGCCGCCGCGTACAGCAGAGCCGTGCCCGCCGCGGTGAGGGCGGCCGCCCACGTGGTGTAGCCGGGGTGGCCGACACGCCAGTCGAGGGGCACCAGCCACAGCCATGCGTAGACCGAGACGGCCGCGCCGGCCGCGATCCACAGCAGGAGGACCAGGGCCGCCACGAGCGCCAGGAGCGGGCCGTCCAGCAGGTGGTACATGAGCTGCCGCCGTCCCGCCGGGCTGCGGATCCACTCGACCGGCCCGGGCCGGCGCCCCGCGTGGGGCGAGGGGATGTCCACGCCGAGCCGGGTCCGGAAACGGCCGTGCTGCGCCGCGGTGATGAGCGGTCCGGCCAGCGCGACGGCGGCCGGCGGGACGAAGACCGCGAGCAGGACGGCCCACATCGCGACCGGCACGAAGAGCATCCACGGCAGTGCCAGCACGAACAGCACGCCGAGCTGGATCAGGACGCCTGTGGCGAGGAACGCGACCGGGCGTCCGGCTCCTCGGAGCGGCCGCAGGATCACGCGCCGCAGACGCGCAGTTGTAGGCATGGGGAGACCGTATGCGCCGAGCTGAGGAGCGATCCATGGCGTAGGTGTCCGCTCCGGGGGTGTAGCTAGTGCCACCACGGAACGGGCACGCGGGTCACTGACGGCGACCGCCGCGCTGCACAGGCTTGAAGGCGTGAGCAAGAGCCGTGAACGCGAGGAGGCCGACCCCATGGGCGCGCCGAGTGAGAGCCGACCGCAGGATGCCGGGCGCCGGCCGGCCGGTCCACCGCAGGATGCCGCGCGCCGGGCGGCCGGCGGCAGGACGCGCCGCCGGTGCCGGACGGAGCAGGTGCTGGTCGTCTGCGGGCTGGGCCTGCTGCCGTGGCTGGTCGCCCTGGCCGGCGGCCTGCCCGGAGTCACGGCCCCCGGAGACCGGCCCCTCGTCTGGATCGGGCTGGACGCCCTGGAGGCGCTGGGTCTGATCACCACGGGGCTGCTGGCCGGCCGCGGCCACCGCCTGCACCCGCTCACGGCCACCGCCACTGCCACGCTGCTGGTGGCCGACGCCTGGTTGGACACCATGACGGCGACCCCGGGCGCGGATCGGGTGGCCGCGCTGGCGATGGCTTTCGGCGCGGAGCTGCCGCTGGCGGTCACCTGCGGCGTACTGGCGGCACGCGGGCTCGCCCGGCTCGCGCCCCGGGAACCGCGTCCCGATCCGACTCCCCGTGCCGTGTGGCCTTCGTCTCCCTGCCAGTGGTCCGGCGCTGCTCACCGGTCCCCCGTCCGCCGGGCCCGGCGGCGGCCGGGTACGGGGCTTCGCACCGGGTCACAGCGGTGTGCGCGGAAACGGCCGGCGGCAACACTGCACCCCGGCGAATCAATATCTGTAGCCGCGACATGAGAAATCGCTGCGACGCACCACAACTATTCCTGCCACCACGGAGCGGCGCGGATTTATGCACCACGCGGGGCCGACCTTCACGTGCTACTGTCGTCATCAGTTGCAGGTGTGGTTGCCAGACGGTTTTTCCGACGGCTGATCATCACGGCGACACGGAATGCGCACAGGGTGCATTCCTGACACCGTTCCCGAAGGAGAAACACAATGGCTACTGGCACCGTGAAGTGGTTCAACGCGGAAAAGGGCTTCGGCTTCATCGAGCAGGACGGCGGCGGCCCCGACGTCTTCGCCCACTACTCGAACATCGCCACCCAGGGCTTCCGCGAGCTGCTGGAAGGTCAGAAGGTGTCGTTCGACATCGCGCAGGGCCAGAAGGGCCCGACGGCCGAGAACATCGTTCCCGCCTGACGTACCGGCGCAGAACTTCGCAGCTGGGGCCCGCACCTTGAGGTGCGGGCCCCAGCTCGCTTTTTCCAGGATGACAGGACAGAGGAACGTACGGCCGAATTCCGTACGCCCGATCATTGTTCGATCCTTTTTTCCGGCCCGTTCTCGCGGCCCTCTGCGCTCCGCACTCCGCTGCGAAAACTCCTTGATACGCGCCCGTGTCGAGGAGAGTTCCGCATGAACAGCAGGTCACCGACGCACGCACGCCGTACGCCCGCTCCGTGAGCCCGCGGCTCGCCACCGTCGTCCACGGCATGTCCCTCGGCCGGCAGGACGGCGCTGCGGAAACAGGAGGTCGGCACACCGGCAGTGGCGGCGGATGGTGTTGAATTTCCCTTGGGGCCCTGGTGCCGTACGGCACCGGGGCCCCTCGACGCGTTGCACAGCGAGGTGACATGACATCGGACAGCCCACTGAACGATCGTCTGGACGACGACGACTATCCCGCGTACACGATGGGCCGGGCAGCCGAGATGCTCGGTACCACCCCGGCCTTCCTGCGGGCCATCGGGGAGGCTCGTCTGATCACTCCGCTCCGCTCGGAGGGAGGACACCGCCGCTACTCCCGCTACCAGCTGCGGATCGCCGCGCGCGCCCGCGAGCTCGTCGACAAGGGGACCCCGATCGAGGCCGCGTGCCGCATCGTCATCCTCGAGGACCAGCTCGAGGACGCACAGCGCATCAACGCCGAGTACCGCCGCGCCGCCGGTGAAGCAGCGGGCGGTCCCGGCTCCGGCTCCGGCTCCGGCTCCGGCTCGGACTGAACCCCGCCCGTCGTCCCGGTGCGGCGCCGCTCAGCTGCGGTAGCGGTAGACGATCCGGCCGCGGGTCAGGTCGTACGGGCTGAGGTCCAGGAGCACGCGGTCGAACGGAAGGATCTTGATGTGATGCTTCCGGATCTTCCCGCTGATGTGCGCGAGCACGCGATGCCCGTTCTCCAGTTCCACCGTGAAGGTGGCGTCGCGCAGGCACTCGAGGACGGTGCCCTCGACCTCCACGCCCTTCGTCCGCGTCATCGGCGCACCAGCTCCAGGTAGCCGCCCGAACGCCGGCCGCCGGCGCCCTCGGCCAGCGCGATCGCCGCGGTGTTGGATTCGTCCACCTCGGCCCAGGCGGAGTCGGTGCCGTCCCGGTGCAACGCGCCCAGCGCATGGGCCAGCAGCGTCCGTCCGATGCCGTGTCCGCGCCGGTCCGCCCGGACCGCGATCAGCCCGATCCGCGCCCGGCGGCGCACCCGCACGACGCGGACCAGTCCGACGTACTCGCCGTCGCGGACCGCCACAGCGTGCTTCGACGGGTCCACCGGCAGGCATCCGGCCGGGCCGGGCAGCACCTCGGCCGGCATGGTGCGCCAGCCGACGGTGGCCTCGACCTCCTCGCGGATCGCGCGGTCCAGCGCGCGCAGCAGGCTCGCCTCGGCCTCGCCGGCGGGCAGGATCGTCACATCCGCGGCCGGCCGGCGCGCGCCGAGCCCGGTGCCGTGCCCGTCGGTGGGCAGGACGTACTCCCGCTCACGGCGTCCGACGGTGAAGCCGAGCCGCTCCCAGCGGGACCTCAGCTCGTGGTCGTCCTCGCCGACGACGGTGTGGAGCGGCTCGGGGAGGTCGGCCAGCATCACGGTGGCGAGCTGGTCGAAGACCGGGTCCTGCCATACGTCGATGCTGAGGAAGAGCCGCCCGTCGGGCCGGTGCGAGACATCCCCGTGGCCGACGACACGGTCGTCCGCCACTGCCTCCCATCGGGCCGGGTCGAGCCGTGTGATCGTCACAGTGTTCATAGGTGTTCGCCTTCCAGGAGTGCCTTGTGAGGGGCGCTCCGGACGACACCTGGGTCAGTCGCACACCGTGACGGAAAGGGGGAGCACCCACCTCGATACAGCGTTCATGGGTGTCACCTCCTCCGGCGCGGTCACGGTCAACTGCAAGCTAGCAGCTCGTTCCTCGGGCTGCCCAGCCTTTTTCGACCGGGCTCAGTCGCCGGGGCGGGTGGTGCGCAGTTCTTCCGCCGCCGCCTGGTAGGCCGCGGTGGACCGGGTGAAGTAGTCGAAGAGGACGGCCAGTTGTTCCGGGTCGTAGCCGCGGAGGATCTCGCCGATCTTCTGGCGTGCCGGGGCCAGGACGCGGTCCAGCTCGGCCGGTTCGCCCACCGGTTCGACGACGACCTTGCGGCGGTCGCCGGGGTCGGGGGCGCGGCGGACGTAGCCGGCCTGTTCGAGTCTGTCGATCAGGCGGGTCGTGGGGCCGGTCGTCAGACCGGTGCGTTCGGCCAGCCGGCCGGGGGACATCGGGCCCGACAGCTGAAGGATGTTCAGCGCGTAGAGGTCGGTGGCACCCAGGTCGCACGCCCTGGCGCCGGCGTGGCCGTGCAGCATCACGGCGCTCAGGTACCGGCGGTAGACCTCGCTCGCATCGGATCGCATGGACGGCGTTGACACGGGTCCTTCCCTTCCCTACTCTCTTCCTTAGGGAAGAGAAATCTTCGGAGCAGATACTTCTGCTGCGAAGCTACCACGTCCTGCACGTCCACGAACCGGAGGCAGAGAAGTGACGACCCCCACCCCTGTCGAGGCCCTCCGGGCCGCCCGCGAGAGCGATGCCGCCGCGATCCGTTCCCTTCTCGACGAGAGCAGCGCGGCCTGGAGCCGCGGCGACGGAGCCGCCTACGGCCGGTGCTTCACCGACGACGCGACCGACGTCACCTTCGTCGGCACCGTCTACCACGGCGGTGAGGAGATCGGCCGCGCCCACCAGGCCCTCTTCGACACGTTCCTCAAGGGCACCCGGCTGACCCTGGACATCACCGACCTCCGCTTCCACGGGACCGGCACCGCGGTGGTCGTCACCCGCGGCGACGTCACCAAGGGGCGGCCGAAGCGCCTCGGCAAGCTCGCCACCTACACCGTCGTGCGCGACGGCGACGGCCGCTGGCGGATCGCCGCCGTCCAGAAGACCCGGCACAAGCGGCTCATGGAGGCCCTCTCCTTCCGGTTCCAGCCCGCCACGCGGCCCGGGGCGCGGTGACGACACCCCGGGAAAGGGGACTGCTGCCGCGGGGTCGGGGGACGCGAGATATTCCCGTATCGGCGCGCTGAGCGGAATTATTTTTTCCGTGCGGGGGTGATAGCGGCATGGTAGTGTCGACGTCAGTTGCAGTTGTGGTTGCCGGGAGTTTTTTCCTGCGGGGTGATCATCACGGCGACCGGAGCCGCGTAGGGCGGCTTCGAACACCGTCCCGAAGGAGAAAAAATGGCGACCGGTACTGTCAAGTGGTTCAACGCGGAAAAGGGCTTCGGCTTCATCGAGCAGGACGGCGGCGGCGCGGACGTCTTCGCCCACTACTCGAACATCGCCACCCAGGGCTTCCGCGAGCTGCAGGAGGGCCAGAAGGTGACGT
This sequence comes from Streptomyces sp. NPDC028635, assembly GCF_040637635.1. Taxonomy (NCBI): domain Bacteria; kingdom Bacillati; phylum Actinomycetota; class Actinomycetes; order Kitasatosporales; family Streptomycetaceae; genus Streptomyces; species Streptomyces sp. NPDC028635. The sequence continues at coordinate 41,961 of NZ_JBEZWX010000028.1, forward strand.
TCGACGTCGGTCAGGGCCAGAAGGGCCCGACGGCCGAGAACATCGTCCCCGCCTGACCTGCGCACCATCGCGTCACACAGCAGCTGGGGCCCGCACCTTGGGGTGCGGGCCCCAGCTCGCGTCGTTCGGGGCGTCGTCGACCGACCCGGTCCGCCCCCTTCAATTCCGGCTCGTTCTGCGGTTTTCCGCGCGGCTGTTTTTCCGCCGCGCGATTTCCTTGACGGATACGCGCCGCGTCCAGGAAAGCGTGAAGATTTCGCATGAGCCGTGCCCGTTCTGCTCGTACAAACAACCGATCCGGTGGATCCGGTTCCTCCGGTGGTTCCCAGGGACGCCGCGGCCGTCGGCCGTCCTCGGCACAGGGCTCGTCCCGCCCTTCGGGTGAATTCGCCCTGCCGAAGACGATCACTCCCGCGTTGCCGCCCGTGGAGTCGTTCGACGAGCTGGGCCTGCCGCCGGCCCTTCCGGCCGCACTCCGCCAGCAGGGCGTGAGCGTGCCGTTCCCGATCCAGGCGGCGACCCTGCCGAACTCGCTGGCCGGACGTGACGTCCTCGGCCGCGGCCGCACCGGCTCGGGCAAGACCCTCGCCTTCGGCCTCGCCGTGCTCGCCCGCACCACCGGGCTGCGGGCCGAACCCCGGCGTCCGCTGGCCCTTGTGCTGGTGCCCACCCGTGAGCTGGCCCAGCAGGTCACCGACGCCCTCACGCCGTACGCCCGGGCCGTGAGCCTGCGGCTCGCCACCGTCGTCGGCGGCATGTCCATCGGCCGGCAGGCCGGCGCGCTCCGGGCCGGCGCCGAGGTCCTCGTCGCCACGCCCGGCCGGCTCAAGGACCTCATCGACCGCGGCGACTGCGGCCTCGACGACGTCGCCATCACCGTCCTCGACGAGGCCGACCAGATGACCGACATGGGCTTCATGCCCCAGGTCACCGCCCTGCTCGACCAGGTACGCCCCGACGGTCAGCGCCTGCTGTTCTCCGCCACCCTCGACCGCAACGTCGACCTGCTGGTCCGCCGCTACCTGACCGACCCGGTGGTCCACTCCGTCGACCCGTCGGCCGGCGCCGTCACCACCATGGAGCACCACGTCCTCCACGTCGACGACGCGGACAAGCGGCAGGCGACCACCGAGATCGCGGCCCGGGACGGCCGGGTGATCATGTTCCTGGACACCAAGCGTGCCGTGGACCGGCTGACCAAGCACCTGCTGAACAGCGGGGTGCGGGCCGCGGCCCTGCACGGCGGCAGGTCGCAGCCGCAGCGCACGCGCACCCTGGCGCAGTTCAAGGACGGCCAGGTCACCGTGCTGGTGGCCACCAATGTCGCCGCCCGCGGCATCCACGTCGACGACCTCGACCTCGTCGTCAACGTGGACCCGCCCACCGACCACAAGGACTACCTGCACCGCGGCGGCCGCACCGCCCGCGCCGGCGAGTCCGGCACCGTCGTCACCCTGGTGACCCCCGAGCAGCGCGGTGAGTTCAAGCGGCTGATCGCGTCGGCCGGCGTCACGGCACGCGTCACGGCCGTGCGTCCGGGGGAGGAGGAGCTGAGCCGCATCACCGGCGCCCAGGCGCCCTCCGGCGTCCCCGTGGTCATCGCCGTGCCCGCCGCCGAACCCAGCCGTCGCGCCGGCGCTCCCGGCTCCTCGCCGTCCCGCTCCCGCCGTGGCCGTTCCGGTCGCGGCCGGTCCGCCGGTGAAGCGGCACGGCGTGGCTCGGGACGCGGGTCCGCCATGGGCCGGGCGGCCTAGCGTCACCGCTGAGCCGGCCGGAACGTCCCCTGTCCGACAGCCCGTTCACCCTTCCCCGGGAGGCATCATGCGCTGTGTCATCGCCCGCTATCCGTTCGAGCTGACCAAGGCCGGAGTGCTGGCCTCCATGGAGGGTGTCGCGCCCGAGCCCATCACGGGTGAGTCCGTGACGATCGGGCGGCGCCGCTACCCGGTGAAGCAGGTGGGGGAAGTGGTCACCCGGCAGGACCGACGGGACTTCACCGGCCGGGAGGTCACCCTGGCGATGACCCGCCTCGGCTTCACCTGCCACCCGCATCCCGACGCCGAGCCCGGGACCGCGTTCGGCGCGCCGCCGTCCGCGCTGCCCACGCCGCAGAACCTGCTCGACGACCCGGGCCCGGTGGTTCCCCGGGAGGCGTGACCGCCCGGTCCGGCCCCCGCCTACTGGCCGGCTCACACGGTGGGGCTGCGTCGTTCGATCAGGACGACGTCGCGCCACACGCCGTGGAGCCGGCCGAGGCGTTCGCGGGTTCCCACCACGCGGAACCCGGCCCGGCGGTGCAGGGCGAGGCTCGCCGTGTTCTCGGGGAAGACGCCGGACTGGATGGTCCAGATGCCCGCGGCCTCGGTGGACGCGATCAACTGCCGCAGCAGCGCCGCTCCGACACCGCGGCCGCGTGCGGCGGGATGGACGTACACCGAGTGCTCGACGACGCCGGCGTACGCGCAGCGGTCGGAGACGGCTGACGCGGCGATCCAGCCCAGGACCCGGCCGCAGGCGTCGAGGGCGACGTACCGGTGCCGCGGCAGCTTGGCGGCGTCGAACTGCTCCCAGGCCGGCGCGGTGGTCTCGAAGGTGGAGTCGCCCTCGTCGATGCCGAGCCGGTAGATCTCCAGGACCTGGTCCGCGTGTTCGGCGCCCAGCGCGGTGACACGGAACCCGCCGGCCGCGCTCATGACCCGCTCACCGGGATGCTCCCGGCGCTGCGCCGCCGTCCCCGATCAGCGCCGCCTGCCGGAGCGGCTCGAGGTGAGGAGAGATCGTCACGCTCCCAGCGTGAGGGGACGCGATATGAGGCGCAAGCACGGCATCGGCAGACGGACATCGGTACGAGCACGGGGATCCTCGGGATGGCCAGGCGGTCCATGCCGCGTTCCGCCTCCTCCCCCTCCTCGGGGGGAGGAACCACCCCGGCATGTCACCGTGGTGAGGGCGGGTCAGGTCGGTGGCGCCCGTCGTCGCTACGGCGCGTAGAAGCCCTCCACGTCCGCGATGAGGTGCACCGTGCCGGCGTGGTTGTAGAACGTGACCTTGCCGTCGATCACCGGGACCACCACCAGGCCGGCCACCGTGTCGCCGGGGCCGGGGTTCAGGTTGGACGCGCTGGTGCGGGCCGTGCCCGACGGGTACGCCGAGATGTAGGTGGACGCCGTCGGACCGGTCGCCGTCACGTTCAGGACCACCGCGGTGACGCCGGTGGCGGGGACGCCGCCGCGCCCGGTGACCTGGAGGGTGACCGTGCCGCCGGGGCCGACCGTGCCCTTGCGTACGCCCGTGCCGTCACGGGTGTCCATGGCGCGGGCCGGGGCCAGCGGCTGGTACAGGGAACCGAGGTCGCCGTCGGTGAAGTACCCGGCGACATCGGCGACCAGGTCGGTCGAACCGGCGTGGTTGTAGAGGAAGACCCGGCCGTCGCGCACCTGCGCGACGACGAGGTTGGACACGGTCCCCCCGGCCGGGACGTTCAGGACCGAAGGGCCCGACCACGCCGTCGTCGTGGCGTTCGGGACGACGGAGACGACGGTCGAGGCAGTCGGGTCGGTCGCGGTCACGTTCAGGACGACCGCGGTCACGCCCTTGGCCGGCAGTCCGCCGCGGCCCACGACGGTCAGCGGCACCGTGGTGCGGGCGGCCACCTTGGCCTTGCGCGCGCCCAGGCCGCTGCGGGTGTCGAGCAGGCGCGCGGGCCGCACCGGCTCGTACAGGGAACCGGCCGCCCTCGTGCAGAGGCCGGTGACGTCGGCGATCAGGTCCACCGTGCCGGCGTGGTTGTAGAAGGTGACCTTGCCGTCCTTGACCGGCACCACGACCATGTTCGGCACCGTCCGGCCGGCCGGCACGTTCAGGTTGGAGGCGCTGGAGCGGGGCGTGCCCGCCGGGTACGCCGAGACGTACGTCGACGCCGTCGCGTTGGTCGCCGTCACGTTCATGGCGACGGCCGTCACGTCGGCGGAGTCGGTGACCTTCAGGGTCACGGTGCCGCCGGATCCGACCTTGCCCTTGCGGACGCCGGCTCCGGTGCGGGTGTCCATCCGCCGCTCGGGCTCGACCGGCGTGAACCTCGTCGTCGCCGGGGAGAGGCCGCCGGTCAGGACGACGGTGCCGCTCTGGCGGAGGGCCGGTCCGGTGCCGTCCGCCGGTGCGGCGGTCAGCGTCCAGGTGTACTGGCCGTTGGGCATGAGCTGCCCGGCCGTGTCCTTGCCGGTCCAGCGCACCCGCAGCAGGCCGCGGGCGTCGGTGCCGGAGCCCACGTCGAAGGTGCGGCCGGTGGTGGTGTGCCGCGCGGTGACCGTCCACGCGCCCGCGGGCTTGTTGAGCAGGAGGGACACCAGGTCCGCGCCGGGCTCGCCGGCCGCGAGGGAGGTGGCGGCCGTGCGGTGCAGCACCGACAGCGGCTGGGCGGCGATGCCGGTGGGCACGACGTGGACCTGCTCGTCGGCGTCGACGTACGCCACGTGGCCGCCGAAGCGGTCGACGCTCCAGCGGATGTGCCGCTGGGAGACGCCGGTGGCGGGCAGGGCGCCGACGACCCGGCTGACCGGGTGGGCGCGGTCGGCGCCGGTGAGCACGAGCTGCGCGGCGGCAATGTCGTGCGTGACGACGTAGCCGTCGCCGAGCAGGGCCTCACCGGCCGGGACGGGCTGCGTGGCCTTGGTGTCCCGGTCGTACACGCCGGCCGGTCCGTTCGCGCCGCAGCTCCAGTACAGCCAGCGGCCGACGGCCTGGAGTTCCTTGGGGACGCACGGGGTGGCGGCGTCCGCGGTCTCGACCTGCTTGCCGGTCGTCAGGTCCTCGGCGCTCAGGGTGCCCTGCGCGGTGCCGGGGGTCCAGAGCCACGAGCCCCACAGGGCGGCGGCGGTGGCCGCGCGCTCCTTGACGACGCGCTCCTCGGTGAACGAGTACACCTGTTGCTTGTTCTTGGCGTCCGCGGCGTCGTGCACGAGGTACTCGCCGTCGATGTCGACGAGCCGGCCGGCACCGAGCCAAGCGGACCGGAAGTCGCCGCGCTCGGGGCCGTTCACCACGTAGTAGCCGCCGATGCGGCGCTCGAAGCGGCCGTCGCCGAGCGCACGGTACTCGGCGCAGTCGACGTCGTCGTCGGCGCAGGCCCGCAGCGGGACGTCGGTGAGCCTGGAGCGTTCGCCGGCTGCGGGGGTGCCGGAGGCGCCGAGGGTGCGGACGTACTCGAAGGGGGTGTCGTCGCTGTCGTCGACCACGGACAGGCGTCCCTGGGCGAGGGCGACGCCCTCGACGCGCGCGGGGTTGGGCAGCGGCTTCACCAGCCGCGCGACGGGCCTGCCGGAGTCATCGGGGGCGATGTGCTGCACCCCCCACCGGACCGGGTCGCTGCCGCCCATGGCGGCGGCGGTGCCGTCGGGTCCGGCGGCTGGTGCGGAGAAGGTCTCGGGAAGCAGCGTGACGGCCGGACCGCCGGAGATGGGCACTCCTTCGAGGGTCCGGGCGTACGAGTACACCAGCCAGTCGCCGACGATCGCGAACCCGTGGTTCTTGGTGTAGTCGACCGGGTCGATCCGGTTCCCCGGGACCACGGTGGCCGGGGCGGAGAGGTCCTTGCGGGAGAACGCCAGGATGTCGTGAACGCCGTTCTTCCCGCTGTACACCACCAGGTGTGCCGGGGACAGCTTCACGTTCTCGTACGACTGCGGGACCGGCGGGGTCAGGGCCTCGACGCGTCCGGTCTGCGTCGAGGCGATGCCGATGCGCCGCTGCCCGTCCCGGGCCGTCGTCGCCACCACGACGCTCGACTCGTCGCCGCCGATGACCCGGTCGAACGCCACGCCGTCCGGGCCGGTCAGGGTCAGGTCTCTCGTCGTTCCGTCGGGCCGCAGTGACAGCAGGTGCGTCGACTCCGGCGTCCGTGTCCCGTCCGGCTGCGTGACCATCCGGTACGCGACCGCCGTCGAACCGAAGGCCATGGCGGCCGTCTTGATGTCGCCGGGCAGGGCCAGGTGGCGCACGCTGCCGTCGGCACCATGGAACTCCACCTCGCCGTCGCGCAGGACGGCCAGGGTGTCGGAGCCGGTGGCCCGGATGTTCCCGGCGGGCACGGGCACCCTGGTGCTCCGACCGTCGGCGTACCGGGTCCAGACGACGCCGCCCGCCTTCCCGTCGGCGTAGAACACGCCGTCCGCTCCGGCGGCGTCCGCCCAGCCGAAGCGTGACATGCCCGACTGGTACAGCGCCGCGTCGACCGGGGCCGGCCGCGGTGTCGCCGGGATCACCACCTCCGGTGGCGGGGCCGGGTCGTCCGCGACGGCGCTCGACGCGAGCGGCAGGAGACCGCCGGCCGCCACCGCGGTGGCCAGCACTCCCCGGACCAGGCCATGACGCTTCAGCAAGAGTCCCTCCCCCTGTCCCTGCCGTGCCCCCCACTGCAGGTGAGCCGGAGCATAACAAGGGCCACAGACACCGCTTTCGGTGTGTGCGGCGAAGCAGACGGCGGCTATGTCCGGTAACACCCCGGCTTGTCATGATCACGGTCTAGCAAAGTACCCACCCCCGCCTTGGCGGGCCGATCCCCCGGCTGATAGAGATTCGTTTCTGGCCGTCGTCCACCGCGTGGGAGCGGTGACACCGCCGGGGGGGCTCTACGTGGTCCGGCTGCGGCCGGGCCTCCGACACGTACTCTTCGCGCTCTCGCCGTGCCCGCATGCCGCATGTCGTATGCCCGCGTGCCCGCACCGGCGCACCCTTCCGCGGTGTCACCTGCCCACGCACCTGGATGACGCAGATGACGAAGAGGGAGTGTGCATGGGCCGAACCGCCCGTGAAAAGGCGTATCGATGGGGAGCGGCGACCATAGCCGCCCTGGCCGTGACCGCCACCGTGACACCGGTGTCGTACGCGGCCACGTCCGGCGAGCCGGCCCCGCAGCGGGTCGGCGGCGCGCCGAAGGTGCCGGCGGGCGCCGTGCGCGCGGCGGACCCGGCGGCCGGGGAGGCGCTCGACCTGAGCGTCGTTCTGGAGCCGCGCGACCCCGCGGCGCTGAACCGTTTCGTCGCCGAGGTCTCCGACCCGGCGTCGCCGAACTACCGCAAGTACCTCGGCTCCGGCGAGTTCGCCGACCGCTTCGGCGCGACGCCGCAGACCGTCGAGCGGGTGCGCGCGCGGCTCGCCGCCAAGGGCCTCGAGGTCGGCGCGCTGGAGTCCGACGGACTCACGCTGCCCGTGCACGCGACGGTCGACAAGGCCGCCAAGGCCTTCGCCACCGACTTCGACGGCTACAAGCTGAAGGACGGCAGCACCGGGTTCACCAACACCCGCGCCCCGCAGCTCGACGGCGCCGTCGCCGGTGACGTCCGCGCGGTCGTCGGCCTGAACACCCTCGCCGCCCGCACGCCGCGCAACACCGGCGCCAAGGGTCCGGCCCGCCTGCAGCACACCACCGACGGCGCCCGTCAGTCCCGGCTGACCGGCACCACCGGCACCATGTGCACCGACATCAAGAACCTGTACGCGACGCCCGGCGACGACTACCCGGCCGCGTACGACAAGACGGACTACTGGAGCGCCCGGTCGCTCGCGGCCGCGTACAACATGGCGGACCAGCCCAACGTGCAGACCGGCACCACCATCGCGGTCTACTCGCTGGAGAACTACGACCTGCGCGACATCAACAGCTACCAGGCCTGCCACGGCACCAAGGCCTCGGTCAGCTCCGTGCGCGTCAACGGCGGTCCCACGGACCCGGTCGACCCCGTCCACAGCATCGGCATGGAGACCGCGCTGGACGTCGAGACCATCGTCGGTCTCGCCCCGCAGTCCAAGGTCCTCGTCTACCAGGGCAAGAACACCTGGGACGACGGCACGGCCACGCTGCGCCGGATCGTCACCGACAACCGCGCCAAGGTCGTCTCCATCAGCTGGGGCAGCTGTGAGACGTACACCCCGGCCGAGGTGATGGACGCCGAGAACCTGCTGTTCCAGCAGGCCGCCGCGCAGGGCCAGACCGTCGTCGCCGCCTCCGGCGACAGCGGCTCCACCGGCTGCTACCAGCCGGACGAGACCATCCCCGGCCAGGACAAGCTCGTCACCGACTTCCCGGCCGTCTCGCCGTACGTCCTCGGTGTCGGCGGCACCTCCATGCGGACCGCGGTCTCCAACCAGACCACCTGGACCGGCTCCGGCGGCGGTGTCTCGCAGCGCTTCAGCGTGGACGCGAACGGCTTCCAGAACCGCACCGGCGCCGGCTACAACGACGCCTGCGCCGCCGCCACCGGCACGGTCTGCCGTCAGGTCCCGGACGTGTCCGCGGTCGGCGACCCGGCCACCGGCTACCCCGTCGCCTTCGGACACGACAGCAGCGGCACCCAGTACTGGAACATCATCGGCGGCACCAGCGGCGCCGCCCCGGTGTGGGCCGCGCTCATCGGCCAGGCCGACCAGGACCTCGCCTGCCAGGCCAACGGCAGCGTCGGCTACGCGCACAACGCGCTGTACCGACTGCCGGCAGCCGCGTTCCGTGACGTCACCTCCGGCAACAACAACGTGACCGACTCCGGCAACTACAGCGGTCAGTACCAGGCCGGCGCCGGCTACGACCTCGCCACCGGTCTCGGCACGCCGAACGGCCGCGAGATCGTCAAGGGCCTGTGCGCCTCCGTCCCGCGCTCCCCGGCCGGCACGTTCAACGCGCTCACCCCGGCCCGCGTCCTCGACACCCGCTACGGCACCGGCCGCGCCGGCACCTCCCCGGTCGCCGCGAACGGCACGGTCAAGCTGAAGGTCACGGGCGCCGGCGGCGTCCCGGCCACCGGCGTCACCGCGGTCGTCATCAACGTCACCGCCGTCTCGCCGACCGCGACCGGCCACCTCATCGCCTACCCGAGCGGCACCACCCGTCCGGAGTCGTCCAACAGCAACTGGCTCAAGGGCGAGATCATCCCGAACCTGGTGACCGTCCCGGTCGGCAAGGACGGCTCGGTCGACCTGTTCAACGCCTCCAGCGGCACCGTGCACTTCGTCGCGGACGTCGCCGGCTACTACACCACCGAGGCGGGCGGCAGCACCTACCTGCCCGTCGGTCCGTCCCGCGTGCTGGACACCCGCGCCGCCAACGGCGTGACCACGAAGACGCCGGTCACCGGCAAGGGCACCGTGTCCCTTCAGGTCGCCGGCCGGGGCGGAGTGCCCGCCACGGGCGCCACCGCCGTGGTCATGAACGTCACCGCCACCGCGCCGACCTCCACCGGTCACCTCATCGCGTACCCGAACGGCGCGACCCGCACCGAGTCGTCGAACATCAACTGGCTCGCGGGCCAGACCCGTCCGAACATGGTCGTCCTGCCGATCGGCACCGACGGCAAGGTGAACCTGTACAACGCCGGCACCGGCACCGTGCACTTCATCGCGGACGTCGCCGGCTACTTCACGGCCGACGCGACCGGCTCGTCCTTCCACACCGCGGGTCCGAGCCGGCTGCTCGACACCCGCTACGCCCTCGGCACCGCCCGCAACACCCCGGTGCCCGGCGGCGCCACGCTGGTGCTGAACGTCAATGACGGCCACACCCTGGCGAACGCCAAGGCCGTGGTCCTGAACGTCACCGTCACCGCCCCGACGTCCAACGGCTTCCTGACCGTCTGGCCGGACGGGTCCACCCTGCCCAACGCCTCCAGCGTCAACTGGGTCAAGGGCCAGACCGTGGCCAACCTGGTGACCGTGCCGGTCGTCAACGGAAAGATCGACTTCCGTCCGAACGCCGGCAGCGTGCACGTGATCGCCGACCTGTTCGGCTACTACATGTAAGGCGCGCACAGCGCCTCCGGGACCCGGGCCCTGCCCCCGCCGCCGTCGTGAGCGGTGGGGGCAGGGCCCTTCCCGTGTCCGGCACCGACCGGCGACCGCCCGGTGACAGTCGTAGCAGGTACGGCGTGTCCGGGTCGGCCGGGCCGTCCACGCGCTGCCGGAAGCTGCCGTCGTGATCGGATCCGAGCCCGACAGCCCCCCAGGGCTTCCCCTGGTGACTACTCTGCAGGCGTGACCACCGAGTTGACGCTCCTGCCCACCGTCGCCTTCCGCGGGCGGGAGATCACCGCGCCCCGGCTGCGCGGCCTGCTCGCCCTGCTCGCCGGCGAGTTGCGCGCCGGGTGCAGCACCGGCCGGCTGGTGGAGGGGCTGTGGCCCGAGGAGCTGCCCGAGCGGCCCGGGAAGGCCGTCCAGGTCCTCGTGTCCCGGCTGCGTGCGCAGCTCGGCGCCGACCTGGTGGTGAGCACACCGACCGGGTACCGGCTGGCGCTGGAGGAGTCCCGCATCGACGCCTGCGCGCTGCCCCGGCACGCGGAGGCGAGCGCCGAACGCGCCCGCGCCGGGGATCACGCGGCCGCGCTGGCGCGGGCCGAGGCGGGACTCGCGCTGTGGGACGGCACCGTGGACGCCGCGGCCGGACAGGACCTGCACGACCCGGTGGCCGCCCTGCGCGCCGGCCTCGTCCCCGCGCACCGCTCGCTGGTGCGCTCCCGCGCGCTGGCCCTGGCCCGCCTGGACCGCCGCCAGGAGGCCCTGGCACCCCTCCTCGAACTCGCCCGCGACCTGCACCGCGACGAGGAGGTGCTGGCGGAGCTGCTGCGCTGCGAGGCCGCCACCGCCGGCCGGGCCGCGGCGCTCACCCGGTACGACGCCTACCGGCGCGCGCTGCGCGAGGAGCTGGGCACCGACCCGGGCCGCGGTGTGACAGCCGTGTACCAGGAGCTGCTGGCCTCGGGCGCCGCACCGGTCCGGCACGGCGTGCCGCACGAGCCGAACCCGCTGCTCGGCCGGGACGCCGACGTGGCCGCCGTGGCCCGGCTGCTGCGTGAGGCCCGCGTCGTCACCGTCGTCGGCCCCGGAGGGCTGGGCAAGACCCGGCTGTCCCACGCGGTGAGCCGGGCCGCCGAACAGGCCGTCGTGCACTTCGTCCCGCTCGCCGGTGTCGTCGCCGACGACGACGTCGCCGCCGAGGTCGCCGCGGCCGTGGGCGCCGGTGACGGCCGGTCGTTCGCCGGCGGTGCCGACGACGCCGCCGGCATCCTCGGCGCCCTGGGCGGCGGACCGGCGCTGCTGGTGCTGGACAACTGCGAGCAGGTGCTCGGCGGTGTGGCCGGCCTGGTGCAGACGCTGATATCCCGCTCCAGCCGGCTGCGGGTGCTCGCCACCAGCCGGGCCCCGCTGGGGCTGACCTCGGAGTCCGTGTACGCCCTGCCGGAGCTGGCGCTGACGACGTCCGTCGAGCTGTTCACCCAGCGGGCGCGGGCCGTGCGGCCCGGCGTGGAGCTGCCCGCCGACGAGGTCACCGAGATCTGCCGGCACCTCGACGGGCTGCCGCTCGCCGTGGAACTCGCCGCGGCCCGGGTGCGGGTGCTGTCCGTGGCCGACATCAACCGCCGGCTGCGGGACCGCTTCCGGCTGCTGCGCGGCGGCGCCCGCGACACACCCGCACGCCACCGCACGCTCCAGGCCGTCGTCGAGTGGAGCTGGCAGCTGCTGGAGGAGGACGGCCGGGCCGCGCTGCGCGCCCTGTCGGTGTTCCCCGGCGGCTTCAGCGAGGACGCCGCCCAGCAGGTGCTCGGCGACCACGTGGACGCGCTGACCGTGCTGGAACAGCTCGCCGGGCAGTCCCTGGTCAAGGTCGGGGACAGCCCGGCCGGGGTGCGCTTCCACATGCTGGAGACGCTGCGGGAGTTCAGCGCCGCCCGGCGGGCGGAGGCGGGCGAGGAGCAGCGGGTGACGGACCGTTTCCTCAACTGGGCACGGGAGTTCGGCCGCGACCGGCACGACATCCTGTTCAGCGGCAGACCGGTGGGCGCCCTGGTGGAGGTGCGCGCCGAGCAGGACAACCTGGTCCTGGCGCTGCGGCACGCGCTGGCCCGCGGCGACGCCCCCACCACCGCCGCCGTCACCGCCGTACTGGCCTCCCTGTGGGCCATCGACACCCACTACACCCGGCTCTCCGCGCTCGCCGCCGACACCGCGGGCCCGCTGTCGCACTTCCGGCCCGGCCCGGACGACGTCGAGCCGGCCCGCAGCGCCGCCGCCGTCATCACGGGCGCCCTGTTCATGGGCCACGGCCCGCACGCCCTGCGCCAGTTGGTCGTGCTGCGCCGTCTGCCGCCCGCACCGCCGGACACGCTGCTGCGCGCGCTGGCCGTCGTCCTGTGCGCCGTGCCGGAGATGCGGCCGCCGCACTACACACGGCTTCAGGAGCTGTGCGACGCCGGTGAGCCGCTGCTGGCCGGGGTCGCCGCGTGCATCGCCAGCTATGTGTGGGAGGGCGAGCACGACGCCGAGCGGGCGCTGACGCACGCCCGCCATCTCCTGGACGCCCTCGGACCGCTCGGCAACCCGGCCGTGCGGCTCCTCGGCCACGGCCGGGTCAGCGAACTGTGCCTGCAGTCCGAGCGGGGCGCCGAGGCGTACGAACATCTGCGGGCCGCGCTCGGCGCGCTCGAGGAGTACGGCGACTGGTCGGACTCGATCGGCGTGTACTGGGGGCTGGTGCTGGCCTGCCTGCAGCGCGGGGAGCTCGACGAGGCGGAGTACTGGCTGGGCCTGACCGCCCTGGACCGGCAGTCGGAGACCGCCCGCGTCTTCGCGCCCGATCTGCCGGCCCGTGCCGAGATCGCGCTCGCCCGGGGCCTGACGGAGGTCGGGCTCGGGCTGTGGCGCCGGGCGGTGGAACAGGTGCGGGAGGACGCCAGGCGCTACGCCGGTGACCCGTTCGTGGACCCGTGGTCCCTCCAGGTGCAGTCGGCGGCGCTGGCGGCGCACGCGCAGCACGGCCGGCTGGAGCCGGTGGCCGCACTCGCCGGGCAGCTGCGGGAGCGGCTGCTGGGGATGCTGAGCGCCCCGCCGGGGATCGCCGCGCCGGTCGAACTCCCGGTGCACGGCACGATGCTGCTGGCGCTGGGGCACGCCGGGATGGCGTCGGGCGAGAGCGCGGCGGTGCGGCTGGTGGCGCTGGCGGAACGGATGCCGGTGATCCGGGACCTGCCGACGCTGTCCTCCGCGCGCGCCGACGCGGCGGCCGAGAACGCCGACAGGGCGGCGTACACCGACGCGAGGTCGAGGTACGCCGCCCTGGGGCGGGAGGAACTGCGCATCGAGGCACTGCGGGAGCTCGCGGCGGGCCGGGACCCGCAGGGGTGCGGGGCGACGGACCCTGTCCGCGGGGTGCTCGACCCCCGCCCGTAGGTCACCGCCGCGGCTCACGGTTGAACGACGCCTTGGACCACAGGTAGCCCAGCACGGTGAGGGCCACGCACCACCCCAGTGCCAGCGCCGCGTTCTTCGTGCCGATCCCGGTGCCGAGCAGCAGGCCGCGCAGGGTCTCGATGACCGGGGAGAAGGGCTGGTACTCGGCGAACCACCGGAAGCCGGCCGGCATCGCGTCCACCGGTACGAACGCGCTCGACAGCAGCGGCAGCATCGTCAGCGGCATCCCGAGGTTGCTGGCCCCCTCGGCGTTGGGGCTGACCAGGCCGATGCCGACCGCGATCCAGGTGAGGGCGAGGCTGACCAGGGCCATCAGGGCGACCGCCGCGAGCCATTCCACCGGGCTCGCGTCGGGCCGGAAGCCGATGGCCACACCGAGGCCGAGGATCACCGCCAGAGCCAGCACGGTCTGGATGACGCTGCCGATCACATGACCGGTCAGCACGGAGGCGCGGGAGATGGCCATGGTGCGGAACCTGGCGATGATGCCCTCGGTCATGTCGGTGGCCACGGACACCGCGGTGCCGAGCGAGGTCATGCCGACGGTCATCAGCAGGATGCCGGGGACGAGGTAGGCGACGTAGTCGGCGCGGTCCGCGTGGCCGCCGGCGATGCCCGCGCTCATCACGTTGCCGAAGACGTACACGAACAGCAGGAGCAGCATCACCGGGGTGAGCAGGAGGTTCAGGGTGAGGGAGGGGTAGCGGCGGGCGTGCAGGAGGCTGCGCCGCAGCATGGTGACGTTGTCGCGGACGGCGGTGCTCATCATCGGACGGTCTCCTTCTCGGAGGTCGCGGGGGCGGTCAGGGCGAAGAACACGTCGTCCAGGTCGGGGGTGTGCACGGACAGTTCGTCGGCCTGGACGCCGGCGCTGTCCAGCCAGTCGAGGATGGCGCGCAGTTCGCGCTGGCTGCCGTCGCTGGGGATCTGCAGGGTGAGGGCGTCGTCGTCGCGCTGGGCCTCGCGCAGGGCCGCGGCGGCGCTCTCGTACGCCTGGGGGTCGGCGAAGCGCAGGCGGACGTGGCCGCCGGGCACCAGTCGCTTGAGCTGCTCGGCGCTGCCCTCGGCGACGATCCGGCCGCCGTTGAGGACCGCTATCCGGTCGGCGAGCTGGTCGGCCTCCTGGAGGTACTGGGTGGTGAGGAAGACGGTCGTGCCGTCGGAGACCAGTTCGCGGACGATCTGCCACATGGTGTGGCGGGAACGGGGATCGAGGCCGGTGGTGGGTTCGTCGAGGAAGATGATCCGCGGGCTGCCGACCAGGGTCATGGCGATGTCGAGGCGGCGCTTCATGCCGCCGGAGTAGGTGGAGGCGGGCTTCCGGGCGGCCTCGGTCAGCTCGAACCGCTCCAGCAGTTCGGCGGTGACCCGCCGGCCCTCCTTGCGGGGCAGGTGGTGGAGGTCGGCCATCAGGAGCATGTTCTCCTCGCCGGTGATCAGCCCGTCCACGGCGGAGAACTGGCCGGTGACGCCGATGGCCGCCCGGACCGCCTGGGCCTCGGCGGCGAGGTCGTGTCCGCCGACGCGGGCCTGGCCGGCGTCGGCGGAGATGAGGGTGGACAGGATGCTGACCACCGTGGTCTTGCCGGCCCCGTTCGGGCCGAGCAGGGAGAAGACGGTGCCCGCGGGCACCTCGATGTCCACACCGTCGAGGACGGTCTTGTCCCCGTAGGCCTTGCGCAGTCCGCCGGCCGCGATCGCCGGCTCGTGTTCGGTCGTCGTCATGCCCCGTAGCGTGCGGGGGGCCGCATTCAGGGCGGCTTCAGCGCGGTTTCAGCCTCCGGGCACGGGACGCGGGGGCTGAAACCGAGGCCGGGCGCAAGCGGGGGCGCGGCCGCCGTCAGCGGGCTGAGACCCGCGCATCGCCGGGGCCCGGCGGGAGGTGGACCGTCATGATCAGGTGGCAGGGTCCGGTGCCGGCGCCGCGGTAGGTGTGGGGGGTGTCGCCGTCGAAGGTGGCGGTCTGGCCCGGCTCGACGGGGTGCTCGGTGCCGTCGACGACCAGCACCATGCGGCCGGAGGTGACGCTGACCGTCTCCACGACACCGGCCTGGTGCGGATGGCTCGGGTACTCCTCGCCCGGCTCCAGCCGCCAGCGCCACACCTCGACGGGGGCCGCCCCCGACGTCGTCAGCACGAGCCGGGCCTCGCCACCGTGCTCGCCGGTCCACAGCGGGGCGACGGCAGCGGCGTCCACCACGCGCACCCGGCCCGAGGGCGGGCCCTGCATCAGCGCGGACACCGAGATGCCGAGGGTGTCGGCGAGGCGGACCAGGGTGGCCAGGTTCGGGTTGCCCTGCGCCTTCTCCAGCGCGACCAGCGCGCCCTTGCTGACCTGCGCGCGCCGGCTCAGCTCGTCCAGGGACAGTCCCGCTCGGGCGCGGGCCGCCTTGACGTTGTGGGCGACCGTCCGCAGGGCTGCGGCTGTCTCGGCCACGGTTCACCATCCTCGCTGGACCACTTCGATGCACCGCGCGGTCGTTCGGTTGACACCCGGCGGTCGTTTTGTTGTACGGTGCGGTCGTTCCACTAAATAGTAAGGGATGTACCGTGCTCGCTCTGCTGCTGGCCCTGGGCAGCTCACTCGCCTACGGCTGCGCCGACTTCCTCGGCGGCCTCGGCGCCCGCAAGGCCCATGTGCTGCGGACGGTCCTGGTCGCCGCCCCGGCCAGCCTCGCGGTCGAACTGCTGCTGTGGCCCGTGCTCGGCGCCACCTTCTCCGCCGCGGCCCTCGGCTGGGGCGCCGCCTCCGGAGTCGCCTCCGCCGCCGCGTTCGCGTTGCTGTACCGCACCCTGGCGATCGGCCCGATGAACGTGCTGTCTCCGGTGACCGCCCTGGTCTCCGCCGCGCTGCCGGTCGCCGTCGGACTGGCCCAGGGCGAGCACCTCGGCGCCGCCGGTCTCATCGGCCTGCCGCTCGCCCTGGTGGCGGTCGTCCTGGTCAGCGCCGGGCACGGCGCGGGCGCGGCCCGCCCCTCCCGTACGGCGCTGACCCTGGCCTTCGGCGCGGGCGCCGCCATCGCCCTGCAACTAGTCTTCCTGCACCAGGCTCCGTCCGGCAGCGGCGTCGCCCCGCTGATCGTCGGCCGGGCCGTCTCCTCGGCCGTCACCCTGGCCGCGGCCGCCCTGCTGCGCCGCCGTCTCGGCCCCGAGCGGCCCGCGTACGCGCTGTCGGCCACCGCGGGCGTCCTGGACTCCGTCGCCAACCTGCTGTTCCTGCTCGCCGCCCGCAGCGGGGACCTCACCGTCGTCGCCGTGATCACCGCGCTCTACCCGGCCGGCACGGTCCTGCTCGCCCGTGGTGTGCTCGCCGAACGCGTCCACCGCGGCCAGCTCGTCGGCCTCGGCACCGCCGCCGTCGCCGTAGGCCTGCTCGCCCTGACCTGACCGACGCGGCGCACGGACACGGGCCCCGCCCGGCCACCTCCCCCGCCCAGGACACCGAAAGAACCGCCATGCCCTCCTTCCGCATCGCCCCCGCCGTCGCCGACGCCTTCCCCGGCACCCTGATCGCCCTGGTCACCGCCACCGGCCTGCGCGGCCA
The DNA here is from genome assembly GCF_040637635.1 of Streptomyces sp. NPDC028635. Classification (NCBI taxonomy): domain Bacteria; kingdom Bacillati; phylum Actinomycetota; class Actinomycetes; order Kitasatosporales; family Streptomycetaceae; genus Streptomyces; species Streptomyces sp. NPDC028635. Next base: position 58,732 of record NZ_JBEZWX010000028.1, read on the forward strand.
CGAGCCCTGGCCGCACACCGTCACCGCGCTCGGCGAGCTGGAGCAGCAGCTCGCCGACGGCACCTGGCGCCCCGCCGACGAGAACGACCCCCGCATCGAGGCCTGGCACAGCGCCTACCGCTCCTTCGGCACCAACCCGCGCCGCGTCCGCCCCAGCGTCGACGCTCTCGGCCGCCGCCTCGCCAAGAAGGGCACCCTGCCCCGTATCAACCCGGCCGTCGACTCCTACAACGCCGTCTCCGTACGCCACGGTCTGCCGGCCGGAGCCTTCGACCTGGAGCAGGTCAGCGGTGACGTCACCATCCGCCCCGCGGACGGCACCGAGACCTTCACCCCGCTCGGCGAACCCGGCACCACCGAGCAGCCCGCCCCCGGCGAGATCGTCTACGCCGACACGGCCGGCGTCCTGACCCGCCACTGGAACCACCGTGACGCCCACCGCACCCGGGTCACCGAGGACTCCACCCACGTCGCCTTCCTGCTGGAGACCGTCCAGGCCGGCCGCGACGGCGACCTGCTCAAGGTCGCGGCCGACGAACTCCTCGGCCTGCTCGCCCCGCACGCCGCACGGACCACCGTGACCTACCTCGACCCCGCCACGCCCGAGGCCACCACCTGAATCCCACGGGGCAGTTGGGACCGCACGGCCGGTACGCCAGTACGCTGTGCTCGCTGCGGCCTCCCCCCACCGTCACCGCCGGCTCCGGCGGTGCGCACGGTCTGCGGCGGTCACGTCGAATCGTGCGAGACGAGGATGAGTCACAGGTGCTGATAGCGGGCCGGTACCGGCTGCTCGAACCCATCGGGCGGGGCGCGATGGGAGAGGTCTGGCGTGGGCACGACGAGATGCTCAGCAGACCCGTCGCGGTCAAGCTCCTGCTGGAACAGGCGAGTTCGGACGCCACGGCCGCCGCCCGGTTCCGGCTGGAGGCGCAGACCGCGGGAGCGCTGAACCATCCGCACGTGGTCGGCGTACTGGACTTCGGGCAGCACGACGAGCGTCTGTACCTCGTCATGGAACTGGTGGAGGGCCACAGCCTCGCCCGCCTCACCCGGCAGCCCGCCGAGCGGGTCGCCCACATCGCCGCACAGGCCGCCGCCGGTCTCGCCGCCGCCCATCAGCAGGGCATCGTGCACCGCGACATCAAGCCCGCCAACCTGCTCCTCGACCCCCACGGCACCCTCAAGATCGGCGACTTCGGCATCGCCCGCTTCCTCGACGACCCCGGCGCGGCCCTCACCGCGACCGGGCAGATCGTCGGCACCGGCCTCTACCTCGCGCCGGAACGCGCCCTCGGCCGGCCCGCCGGTCCCCCGTCCGACGTGTACGCGCTGGGCTGCGTGCTGTACCAACTCCTCACCGGGCAGCCGCCGTTCCAGGCCGACACCGCCCTCGGCGTGCTGCATCAGCACCTCGACGCCGCCCCGGTCCCGCCCCGCGACCTCGGGGTCCGCCTGCCCCCCGCCTTCGAGGATTTCCTGCTCGACCTGCTGGCCAAGGAGCCCGAGGACCGGCCCAGCGCCCAGGCGATCGCCGACTGGTTCGCCGGCGGTGCCTGGCACGGCCGCGCCGAGCCGCTGCCGCCCAGCAGAGAGCCCGCGGCCCCCGTACCGCCGCCCCCGGCGCCCGCCGCCGTGGCCACCTACCGCCTCCCGGCGCGCGAACAGCGCCGCCTCCCGGCGCGCGAGCAGCGCCGCCGCCCGGCCCGGACGCGCGCGCTCGGCGGCCCCGGGAAGAAGGTGGCCGCCATGCTCGCCGGCGTCCTGCTCTTCGTCGGCGCGCTGCTGGCCGGCATGACCTGGTTCGCACCCGACCGCAGCTCCGCCGAGACCCCGCAGACCTCGCAGACCCCGGCGACCGGCACACCGGCCCCGGGCGGCGCCCGGTCGCCCGCCCCGGAGGCCACCCGGCCGGCGGCCGTCACCGTCACGACCGATGGGCCGCACGGCAAGCACCACAAGAAGAAGCACCCCGAGGACGACGGCTGAGACGACGAAGGAGGGCCCGGGACGGGGCCCTCCTCGCCTGTTTTCAGTACGGCGTCACTTCACGTGGACGAGTCCGTCCGTGGTGATGGTCGGCCGGCCGCTCGTGCCCACGACCACGATCTTGACGGTGTGCTTGGCGCTCGCGGACCACGTCTTCGTCCAGATCGCCTGCCGGTACAGCGTCGTGGCGGACTTCAGGTCCACGGTCGCCGCCTTGACGCCGTCCACGTACACGTACGCCTGCCCCGAGGTGGCGGCCCGGGAGACCACCCAGGCGGCGGACCGCCCGGTGAAGGTCCAGGTCAGGCTCGCTCCGGTGGAAGAGCTGGAGTACGACGCACCGCCGAGGTAACTGCTGCCGGACCGGGTGGACCAGCTGCCGGACCTCACGGCCGAGCTCTCCTGGAGGATCACCGGGGTGAAGGCGGCCGACGCGGTACGGGTGTTGCCGGCCCAGTCGGCGGCCCGCATCGACCAGGTGGCGGCGGTGCCGGACGCGGCGGTGCGGGCGGCGCTGTAGGTGGTCGGGCCGTACATCGCCGTACCGGGCGAGAGCAGGCTCACCGAGCGCAGGGCGGCGTTGTCGCCGGCCTTCCAGCCGAGGGTGACCGGGACGGCCGTGGTGTTCACGGTGCCGGTGCGCAGGGACAGCGCCGGGTTGGCGGTGAAGGCGGGGGCGGTGGTCTCGGCGACGACGTTCACCGACGCGGTCGTGGCGGTCCTGCCGGACTGGTGCACGGCCCGCACGGCGACGGTGTGGCTGCCGAGGGCGAGCGTGGCACTCGCCGAGGAGGCGGTGCCGGCGACCGTCGTCACGGCCTTGCCGTCGACGAGCAGCTCGAAGCTCTTGACCAGCGAACGGGGCGTGGTCGCCGACCAGTTCACGGTGACGGCGCCCTTGGTGTAGTACGTCGAGCCGGACAGGCTCGCCCCGCCGGCCACCGAGGTGACCTTCAGCCCCTGCACGGGACCGGCCGCCCACGCCCGGACGGTCGGCAGCTGCGCGTACAGCGCACTGCCCGGGCACTGGGTGTTGTAGCCGTCGCGGTGCCCGGAGATGCGCTGGAAGGTGTACTTCGTCCCGGCCGTGTAGGCGGTGCCGAAGTAATTGGTCTGCGTGGCGCCCGAGGTCAGCTGCACCGTGCCGGCCGGGTCGGCGCCGTACTGGCCGAGCTTCCAGGCCGCGACGCGGGCGACGGCCTCCAGCGCGGCGTTGCTCGCGGCGGTGGTGGTGTACTCGCCGAGCACGGCGATGCCCGCGGACTCCCGGTTCCAGCCGTAGGTGTGCGCGCCGAGCACCGGCAGGCCGACGCCGCCCTTGCGGCCCTCGAAGACGGTGCCGCACTTGTCGACGAGGAAGTTGTAGCCGAGGTCGTTCCAGCCGTTGACCTGCGTGTGGTACGCGTAGATGCCGCGCACGATCGACGCCGAGTCGGTGCAGGCGTAGGCGTTGTCGCCGTCGGTGTGGTGCACGAAGACGGCCTTGACGTCGGCGTTGTACTCCGACGGATCGGGGCTCAGCGACTCGTCGGCGCCCCACGCGGCCCGCGAGGTGATCGGCGGCTGCGGCACGGTGGACGGCGGCGCGGTGGGCGGCGGCGGGGTGGTGACGGTCGGCGAGGGGGACGCCGTGGCCGTGGGCGAGGAGGACACGGAGTCCGTCGGCGACGCGGAATCCGTGGGCGGGGCGGAATCCGTGGGCGGGGCGGAGTCGGTGGGCGACGGCGGGTCCGTCACCGCGGCGGAGTCGCTCGGGGAGGCGGAGGCACCGGGCGTCTCGTCGGCCACGAACGCGGCGGGCTCGGCGCCGCTCACCCGCCTCTCCGCGTCGGTGACCACGCCCGGGTCGACCAGGTTGACCTGAAGCCCCTTGGGCAGCGCGCGGGTGGTGCCGTTCTTGCGCAGCACACGGGCCTCGACGCCGTCGGAGGGACCGACCCACCGCGGCTCGGACGCGCCGCGCTCACCCTGGTCGGGGTGCTCCAGCGGGTCGGCGTCCACGTCGAGGGTCTGCCAGTCGCTCCACTCACCGGTGACGCTGCTGTGGGTGCGCACCTGCGCGGTGCCGTGCAGCCGCACGGCCGGGCCGCTCCAGGAGACGCCGACGAGCGAGAACACGTGCGTGTCGGTGCGCGGCAGCTCCCGCTTGTCGCTCGCGGCACCGCCCAGCGCCAGGTCGTAGACCCGCACCGGCCGCTTCGCCCGCATCCCGGGTCCGGCGTCGTGCGAGGGGCTCGCGACGGCGTACGTCACGACGCCTCCGCCTCCCAGCACCACGGCACCGAGCGTCAGCCACGCCCGTCGTTTCAGGCTCAGCGGTCTGTACGCATGCGAAGCACGCGTCGTACGACGACTCACGACGTATCCCACCCCGAAGAAGGCCGCGAAGCGGCGGCAGAGGAAGCGAAGTCACAGAAGGCGCACCGGTCACTCGGGTGCACCGTTCACTACAGCGCGGGGGACCGCGCCGGCATCACAGGAGACCGCGCCGCGGTGACGCAGATCACGCCACCTTCCCCTTTGCCATCTCTTTACAACCCACCCCGGGGCCCGGTCGTCTCTCCGCACGACCGAACACCACCACCCGCCCCGAGGGAGACCCACCCATGCGCCGAAGCGGCCTCACGATCCTGGCTCTCGCCTGCACGGCCGTCCTGGCGGCCACCGCCCCCGCGTCCGCCACCGCCGCCGCGACCCCCAGCCCGGCCCCCTCGACAGCGCCCTCCGCGTCCCCGACCGTCCCGGACGCCGCGCCCTCCGCCTCCCCGACCGTCCCCGGCACCGAGCCCACGGCGGCGCCGAGCGTCCCCGGCACCGCGCCCACGGCGACCCCGTCGGCCGCCCCGGCTCCGGGCCAGGTCTCGGTCGTCCCCAGCGGCGCCCCGAACACCGGGGCCGTGGCCCCCAGCGAGTCCCACGCCGGCCTGATCGGCGGGGGAGCCGCCGCGCTGCTCGTGGCGGGCGGCGCGGGCTTCGCCGTACGGCGTCGACGGGCGACCGGAGCGTGAGCCCGCTGACCCGGCGGACCTTCGCCGGAGCGGCGGCGGCCACGCTCCTCACCGCCTGCGCCGCCCCGAAACCCCACCCGGCGACCCCCGAGGACACCTCCACGCCGCCCCCCGGCACACCGGTCCCCGTCCGCCTCCTCGTCCCGGCCATCGACGTGGACACCCCCGTCATCGAGCTGGGCCTGGCGGACGACGGCACGGTGGAGGTGCCGCCGGTCACCGCCCACGACCGGGCGGGCTGGTACCGGCACTCACCGGTACCCGGCCGCACCGGCCCGGCGGTCCTGCTCGGCCATGTCACCGTCGGCCGCTACGGCGACGGAGTCTTCCGCCACCTGTCCCGGCTGCGCCGGGGCGACCGCGTCACCGCCCGCCTGACGGACGGCACCCGCCCGGCGTTCACGGTGACCGCCGTACGGACCGTCAGCAAGTCGCGCTTCCCCACCGCCGACGTGTACGGCGACGTGGGCCGCCCCGTGCTGCGCCTGATCACCTGCGGGGGCCGGCGCACGGACGACGGCTACCCGGACAACGTCATCGTCTTCGCGGAGTCGGCGCACGGTGGGTCGTGACCAGGCGGCGGCCGAACTGTTCGCCGTCCTCTACCCGCGCCTCGCCGGCTGGTGCCGCCGTCTCGTCGACGACGACGAGACGGCCCACGAGATCGCGTCGGAGGCGTTCACCCGGCTGTGGGCCCGCTGGACGAAGGTGGAGGAGCCGCGCGGGTTCCTCTACGTCACGGCGGCCAACCTCGTCCGCGACCACTGGCGCAAACAGGAACGCGAACGCAGGGCGGTACGCCGGGCGGGCGCGGAGGTGCCGGCGCACACCGAACAGGCGGACCCCTCCATCCGCCTCCTGGTGCAGTCCCTCCCCAGGCGGCTGCGCGTCCCGATCCTCCTGCACTACTACGCCGACATGCCGATCCGGGAGGTGTCGGTGCTGACCGGACGCAAGGAAGGAACCATCAAGGCCGACCTGCACGCGGCCCGCGAACTGCTCCGCGTCCACCTGAGGAGAAGCCTTGACCACTCGCTTTGACGACGGCGGCCCCGGCGACGACGACCCCCTCGCGGTACTCCTGCGTCCCCCCTCCGGGCACCTGCCCCCACCCCCCGGCCACTACCGCCGGCTCCGCCGCGCGGCAAGCACACGCCGGCTGCTCCGCACGGCGGCGACGACGGCGGTGTGCTGCGCGGCGGCGACCCTGATCGCGCTCCCCCTGCACCGGGGCACCCCCCAGCCCCCGGCACGGCCTGCGGCCCCGCCCCCGATGAGCACCCCGTCCTTGCCCACCCCGGCGCCTTCCACCCGGGCCCCGTCGGCCTCCCCGTCCCCGTCGACCCCGCCCTCAGCAACACCGACGTCGGCCCCCACGCCGTAACGCCTGCGGCAGCACCCGCCCCGGAGGGACCACCGTCGGGTGCGGGCACGCCGTGGCCGGTCGCGCAGTTCCCCGCGCCCCTAGGTGACTACGGTTGCCGTCCGCCGTGGAGGGCCGCCCACCCCCACGCTGCACCCGCACCGACCCGGAAGGGGCGACGGGCCGCGGGCGCGTACGGCGGGAAGGGGCCGGGGTGGGGGGTGTCCGCCCGCAGCGGCCGGCACCGAGACACTGAGCGCTCGTCGGAAACGGCCGGCCGGACCGAGGACGGACACCCCCCACCCCGGCCCCGACTCACCACGCACCGCAGGCGAGACACCAGCCCACCACGCACCGCAACGGGCCGCCGCAGGCACCAAAGGGGCGCGGGGAACTGCGCGACCAGCCACAACGCACCGGAAGACGACAACGCACCCCGCGCCGCAGGCCCCCGCACACAAGGGATCACGTCCGCAACGACAACACCCTCCCCAGCACCCCCCTCAACTCCCGCTCCGCGTCCTGCACCGCATGCGCCGTGCGCCAGGCCACGAACCCGTCCGGCCGCACCAGCACCGCACCCCCCGCGGCGACCCCGTGCAGGTCCGACCACGACACGGACTCCTCGGGCACGAGATCCCCGCCCGCGCCCACCCGATGCGGCCGCAACGGCAGCCGCAACTCGTCGGCCAGCCGCAGCGCCGCGTCGTACCAGGCCCGCCCCGCCGCGGCGTCGCACAGCAGGACCAGCGACGTCTCGTACAGATCCAGCGTCGACACACGGGCGGAGCCGTCCCCCCGCCGCACCCACAGATGCGGCGCCCGGCTGCCCGGCGCCCCCGACAGTTCGAGCCGTTCGGGCACCACGGCCCCGCCCGGATCGGCCCCGACGACCGCACCGCCCGGATACCGGTAGCCCAGCGCCACATCAAGGATCCCCCCGGGCCTCCGTCCGCCGCCCCCGCCGCCCCCGCCGCCCCCGCCGCCCCCGCCGGCCCCGCCGGCCCCGCCGGCCCCGCCGGCCCCGCCGGCCCCGGGCCCCGGCGCGAACCCGGGATGCGCGTGCTCCACCGACCGCACCGCCGCCCGCGCGCTCGTCGCCTCCGCCACCGGCCGCCGTTCCGCGTCGTAGCTGTCGAGCAGCCCGTCCCCGGCCCACCCCCCGAGCACGGCGGCGAGCTTCCACGCGAGGTTGTGCGCGTCCTGGATCCCGGTGTTGGAGCCGAACGCCCCGGTCGGTGACATCTCGTGCGCGGAGTCCCCGGCGAGGAAGACCCGCCCGGACCGGTAGGCCGTCGCGACCCGCTGGGCCGCGTGCCAGGGCGCCCGCCCGGTGATCTCCACGTCGAGGTCGTCGACCCCCACCGCGCGCCGGATGTGCGCGATGCACCGCTCGTCGGTGAACTCCTCGACGGTCTCCCCGCGTTCGGGGTGCCAGGGCGCGTGGAACACCCAGTTCTCCCGGTTGTCCACGGGCAGCAGCGCCCCGTCCGCCTCGGGGGACGTCAGGTAGCACACGATGAACCGCCGGTCCCCGACCACCTCCGCCAGCCCGCGCGAGCGGAACGTGACGCTGATGTTGTGGAACAGGTCGCCCGGCCCGCTCTGCCCGATGCCGAGCTGCTCCCGCACGGGGCTGCGCGGCCCGTCGGCGGCGACGAGGTAGTCGGCCCGGATCCGCAGGTGCTCCCCGGTCTCACGGCTCTTCGCGACGGCCGTCACGCCGTCGCCGTCCACCTCGAAGGACATCAGCTCGGTGGAGAACCGCAGGTCGCCACCGAGCGCCACGGCGTGGTCCAGCAGCACCGGCTCCAGGTCGTTCTGACTGCACAGGCACCAGGCGGTGGGGCTGAAGCGGGCCAGCCCGCCGCCCGGGTCGATCTCCTTGAACAGCCACTCCCCGGCGTCCCCGACGAGCGTCGGCGTCTGCAGGATGCCGTGGTTGTCGGCGAGGGTGGCCGCGGCCCGGTGGATGTCCCCCTCGACGCCCGCGGTCCGGAACAGTTCCATCGTCCGGACGTTGTTGCCGCGCCCACGCGGGTGAATGGACGTACCCGCGTGCCGCTCCACGAGCGTGTGCCGTACCCCCAGACGGCCCAGGAACACGGATGTCGACAGCCCCACCAGGGACCCTCCGACGATCAGGACAGGAACCCGGTGCACGGCCTCCTGACCGGCCTGTTGCTTCATCGCTTCGCCTCCAGCGCGTCGATCCCACGGGTTCACATCCATGCCCCGCGCCGCCCTCGGCGGCTCACGCTTCACCCGCTCACCCCGCCCGGATCGCGCGCTCGTGCAGCTCGGCTCAGGATCGTCCCTACGTGGCCGCGGAGGCCGCCCCGGGCGACCCCCACCCACCACCCACCGCGGAAAACGAAAACTCCCCACCCGAAGAAGAGGTGTGCAGGATGACGGTCTCCCCCGCCGTGTCGACGGTCCCGGACCGCGTCGCCACGGACGCGTTCGACGGGTCCCGGGTGCGGGTCGTGCTCATGGTGGACATCCACGACGGAACCCAGAAGGAGTTCCTGACCGCCTACGAGCGCATGTGCGCGCAGGTGGCCTCCGTACCGGGACACATCAGCGACCAGCTGTGCCAGTCCCTGGAGAACCCCACCCAGTGGCTCATCACCAGCGAGTGGGAGAGCGCCGAGCCCTTCCTCGCCTGGGTCAACAGCGACCAGCACCTGGACATGGTCGAGCCGATGAGCGGCTGCGTCCGCGACACCCGCTCGCTGCGCTACACCGTGCTGCGCGAGACGTTCGGCAGCGCCGACGCCCTTCCCACGGGCGGTCTGCAGCCGGCCCCGCGCACCGGCGGCAACGTCGTCCGGCACGCCCTGACCTTCACGGTCACCCCGGGCAGCGAGGCCGTGGTCGCCGAGCTGCTGTCCCACTACGCCTCGCCGCAGCCCCGGGTGGACGACACCACCCGCCTGCTGCGCACCTCCCTGTTCATGCACGGCAACCGGGTGGTGCGCGCGGTCGAGGTGCGCGGCGACCTCCAGGCCGCACTGCGGCACGTCTCGCGCCAGCCGGAGGTGCGGGCCGTGGAGGAGGCCATCAACCCCTACCTGGAGCAGGACCGCGATCTGAAGGACCCCAAGTCGGCTCGGGCCTTCTTCACCCGGGCCGCGCTGCCCGCCGTGCACCACGTGGACGCCGTCACCCCGGGCGCCGACGTGGAGCGGGTGGCCCTGCTCTACTACGCCCGTCCGGGCGCCGGCCCGGCGCTGGCAAGGCTGCTCGCCCGGCAGGACGCGGCGGCCGCCGGCGATCCGGAGACCCCGGTGACGTCCTGCACCGTCTTCCACCGCGACGACCTCGTGGTGCGCCTGGTGGACGTGGCGGGCGATCCTCAGGACACCCCCGGACGCGTCCTCGCCCTGGCCGACGCGGAGGCGCGCGCCGCGGCCGCGCCGCTGCTGGACGGCGACGCCCTCGGCCTCGACGTCCCGCTCACGGACGAGCGGGCGCTGCCCCGCCTCCTGACCCGGGCCCGGATGCGCCCGCTCACCGACCGCACGGCGGCGGCCTCCTGACCCGTACGGCGGCGGCCTTGCGACCCGTGTGTCCTCGCCGCCGGTCCTTCCCGACTCACCCCGAACCCTCTTCCCTCCCGGAGTGAAACGTCATGACGCAACAGCAGGCACGCATCGTCGACCTCGGTTCGATCGCCCCCAACCGCCGGCGCGGCGGTGACGTCCGCGCGCTTCTGACGCCGACGACCGCGGGCTCGACCAGCGGCTTCATGGGCGTGGCCATCGTGCAGCCCGGGGAGCGCATCGCCGAGCACTACCACCCGTACTCCGAGGAGTTCGTCTTCGTCACGCAGGGCGTGTTCGAGGTGGACCTGGACGGCGAGCCGCAGCATCTGCGTACCGAGCAGGGGCTGCTGATCCCACCGCACGTGCGGCACCGGTTCCGCAACGTCGGGGACACCGAGGCGCGGATCGTCTTCCACCTCGGCCCGCTCGCGCCGCGCCCGGACATGGGGCACGTGGACACCGAGGAGGGCGAACCCGCCGAGGTGATGTCATGAGCAGGCGGGTCGCGGTCACCGGCATAGGCGTCGTCGCACCCGGCGGCATCGGCGTCCCCGCGTTCTGGGACCTGCTCTCGCAGGGGCGTACGGCCACCCGCAGGATCTCCCTGTTCGACCCGGAGGGCCTGCGCTCGCAGATGGCCGCCGAGTGCGACTTCGACCCCGCGGCGCACGGGCTGGATCTCGCGACCGTCCAGCGCTGCGACCGCTACATACAGTTCGCCCTGGTCGCGGCCGCCGAGGCGGTCCGGGACGCGGGCCTGGACACGGCCCGCGAGGACCCGTGGCGTATGGGCGCCTTCCTCGGCACCGCGGTCGGCGGCACCACCCGGCTGGAGCACGACTACGTGCTGGTCAGCGAGCGCGGCGCCCGCTGGGACGTGGACCACACGAAGGCCGGCCCGGACCTGCACCGCGCGTACTCGCCGAGCACGCTCGCCGCGGCCGTGGCCGAGGAGTTCGGGGTGCGCGGCGTCGTGCAGACCGTCTCCACGGGCTGCACCTCGGGGCTCGACGCGGTCGGCTACGCCGCGCAGGCGGTCGCCGAGGGCCGCGCGGACGTGGTGATCGCGGGCGCCTCGGACTCGCCGATATCCCCGATCACCATGGCGTGCTTCGACGCGATCAAGGCGACCTCGCCGAGCAACGACGACCCCGAGCACGCCTCCCGCCCCTTCGACGCCCGCCGCAACGGGTTCGTGATGGGCGAGGGCGGCGCGGTCCTGGTGCTGGAGGACCTGGAGCACGCCCGGGCGCGCGGCGCGGAGATCTACTGCGAGCTGGCCGGCTACGCCACGTACGGCAACGCCTACCACATGACCGGTCTGACCAAGGAGGGCCTGGAGATGGCGCGGGCCATCGACGACGCCCTCGGCCAGGCCCGGCTGGACGCGACGGCGGTCGGCTATGTCAACGCGCACGGCTCGGGCACGCAGCAGAACGACCGGCACGAGACCGCCGCGGTCAAACGCGCCCTGGGCGCGCACGCCTTCGACACCCCGATGAGCTCCATCAAGTCGATGGTGGGTCACTCGCTCGGCGCGATCGGCTCCATCGAGCTGGTGGCGTGCGTACTGGCGATGGCCCATCAGGTGGTGCCGCCGACCGCGAACTACGAGGTGCCGGACCCCGAGTGCGACCTCGACTACGTGCCGCGCACCGCGCGGGAGCGGGAGCTGTCCACGGTGCTGTCGGTGGGCAGCGGGTTCGGCGGGTTCCAGTCGGCGGTCGTACTGACAGGACCGGTAAGGAGGCTGCGATGAGCGGACCGGATACCCGGCGGGCCGTCGTCACCGGGCTGGGAGTGGTGGCGCCGCAGGGCGTCGGCGCGGAGACGTACTGGAAGGCGGTGGCCGACGGCCGCGGCTTCCTCGGCCCGATCACCCGGGAGGGCTGCACGCACCTGCCGCTGAAGGTGGGCGGCGAGGTGCGGGAGTTCGACGCGGCGGCGCTGATCGAGGCGACGTATCTGGTCCAGACGGACCGGTTCACGCACCACGCCATGGCCGCGGCCCAGCTGGCGCTGGACGACGCCCGGCTGGCGCCGGCCGATCTCGACTCGCCGTACGCGGTGGGTGTGGTGACGGCCGCGGGCTCGGGCGGCGGCGAGTTCGGCCAGCGGGAGCTGCAGAAGCTGTGGGGTGACGGCCCCAAGCACGTCGGGCCGTACCAGTCGATCGCCTGGTTCTACGCCGCCAGCACCGGCCAGACCTCCATCCGCGGCGGGTTCAAGGGCCCGTGCGGGGTGGTGTGCGCGGACGAGCCGGGCGGCCTGGACGCGCTGGCGCACGCGGCCCGCGCGATCGGCCGGGGCACCGACGCGGTGGTGGTCGGCGCCACGGAGGCACCGCTCGCGCCGTACTCGATGGTGTGCCAGCTCGGCTATCCCGAGCTGAGCACCAGTGACGACCCCGAGCGCGCGTACCGGCCCTTCACCTCGGGCGCGTGCGGTTTCGTGCCCGGTGAGGGCGGCGCGATGTTCGTCCTGGAGGACGAGCGGGCGGCGCGCGAGCGGGGTGCGGAGGCGCGGGCGACGGTGGCCGGTCACGCGGCGACCTTCACCGGGGCCTCCCGCTGGGCCGACTCCCGCGAGGGGCTGGCCCGTGCGATCACCGCCGCGCTGGAGCAGGCGGGGTGCCGTCCACAGGATGTGGACGTCGTCTTCGCCGACGCGCTGGGGGTGCCGGAGGCGGACGAGGCGGAGGTCCTCGCCCTCGCCGACGCGCTCGGGCCGCACGCCCGGAAGGTGCCGGTGACCGCGCCGAAGACCGGCGGGGGCCGGGCGCACTGCGCGGCGGCGGTGCTGGACGTGGCGACGGCGGTGCTCGCGATGGAGCACGGCCTGATCCCGCCCACGCCGAACGTCTTCGACCCCTGCCACGAGCTGGACCTGGTGACCGGCCGGGCCCGGACCGCCGAGGTCCGTACGGCCCTGGTCGTCAGCCGGGGCCTGATGGGCAACAACGCGGCGCTCGTCCTGCGAACGCCGTGACCATCCACGCGAGTCACGAGAGAGGGAACAGCACATGACCGACCAACTGGACCACCGGCTGACCGCCCGTGTCACCTACGCCGACCTGGCCGAGCTGATGAAGCGCACGGCCGGTGTCAGCGTCGAGCCGCAGGAGCTGGAGCGGCAGTCCGCCTCGGGCTTCGACAGCTTCGGGCTGGACTCGCTGGGCCTGCTCGGCATCGTCGCCGAGCTGGAGAAGCGGCACGGCGCGGGCCTGCCGGAGAACGCGGAGAAGTGCAAGACGCCGGCCGAGTTCCTCGCGCTGGTCAACGACGCCCTGAGCGGAGCCTGACATGACCGACGGCCACACCGAGAACGAGATCACCATCGCCGCCCCGTTCGACCTGGTCTGGGACATGACCAACGACCTGGACAACTGGCCGGACCTGTTCAGCGAGTACGCCTCGGTGGACATCCTGGACCGCAAGGGCGACACGGTCACCTTCCGGCTCACCATGCACCCCGACGAGCAGGGCAAGGTGTGGAGCTGGGTGTCGGAGCGCACGGCCGACCGGGCGAGCCGCACGGTGCGCGCGCACCGCGTGGAGACCGGGCCCTTCCAGTACATGAACATCCGCTGGGAGTACCGCGAGACGCCCGAGGGTGTGCGGATGCGCTGGATCCAGGACTTCGCGATGAAGCCGGAGGCGCCGGTCGACGACGCCGGCATGACCCAGATGATCAACCGCAACTCCAAGACGCAGATGGCGCTGATCCGGGACCGCATCGAGCAGGCGGCCGGCGACGAGCGCCGTGAGCCGGCGCTGGCCACGGACTGAAGGGGCGCTCCGCGATGCACCACACCCTGATCGTCGCCCGGATGAAACCGGGTTCGGAGAACGACATCGCGCAGGTCTTCGCCGACTCCGACCGGGGCGAGCTGCCGCACCTGGTGGGCGTCACCCGGCGCAGCCTGTTCCAGTTCAACGACATCTACCTCCACCTCATCGAGGCGGAGCAGGACCCGTCCCCGGCGATCGCGCGCCTGGTCGAGCACCCGGAGTTCCGTGACGTCAGCGAACGTCTGACGCCGTTCGTCTCCGCGTACGACCCGGCGACCTGGCGCAGTCCCAAGGACGCGATGGCCCGCCGCTTCTACCACTGGGACGCAGCCACGGTCCGCTGACCCCGCTGCCCCCCGCCCGGGCCCGGCCGGTCTCGGCCGGGCCCGCGGGCTGCCCCACCGGGCACCGGCCCCCGGTCACCGTGGCGCGCGGCTCACCCGGATCTTCGACTGCCCGTGGGGGCGGGTTTCCCAGTCCTCCATGAAGCGGGCGTGCAGGCCGTGGCGGTGGGCGAGGGCGAGGAGGGTTTCCGTGCGGTAGTAGAAGTCCTCGCGCAGCACCTGGTGTTCGGTCCCCTCCGTGCGGTCGAAGGTGAAGTCGAAGAAGCCCGTCGGCTTCAGCACCCGGCCGACGTGGGACAGGCATTCCTCGATGACGTCGAGCGGCGAGTGCGAGAAGACGCTGTGCGCGTGGACGACGTCGAAGTGGTCGTCGGGCAGGAAGTCCAGCGTGAGGTCGCCGGTGATGGTCAGGTGCGGCACCTTGTCCTGCAGCCCCCGCTCGACGAGGGTCTGCTTGGCGGCGACCAGGATGTCGGGCGAGATGTCGATGCCGTAGTAGTGGCCGGCGTCGAGGTGCTGGATGAACCGCCAGCCGCCGCGAAGGTTGCCGCAGCCTATGTCGAGCATGCGCTGCCCGGGCCGCAGCCCGTGCTCGAGGAGGTAGTCGAACTGCATCCGCCCCAGCGCCAGCCACCGCTCGTGCGTCTGCGAACCGACCGCCGCCTCGGGACTGCGCCGTGTGTCGGAGGCCATCACCGCCCGGTAGTAGCCCACGTGGTCCGGGTGCCTGAGCCGCAGCCAGGCGTCCCGCCCGGCCCGTTTCAGATACGGCGCGACCCGCTCGGGGTGGCGCAGCGCGTACCCCATCTTGTGGGTCAGCGCGGCGCGGTTGCTGCGCAGTTTCCCCGGCGACTTGGCGTCTGCGGGCATGGCGGATCGACCTCCGTACGGGACAGCGACGAGAGAGGAGAGGAGTCGGCTCAGAGGAGTCGGCTCAGAGGAGTCGGTTCAGACGCGGCGGCGCAGCAGCAGCACCGTGGCGAGGGTGAGCGCGAGGGCGAGTCCGCCGAAGAGCGCGGTGTCGGTCCACTGGAACACCCAGTAGTCACCGGCCGGGTTGGCCTCGTAGAAGCGGGCGACGAAGTGGTGCTGCGCCATGCACTGCCGCAGCTCGGCGCCGGAGGGGAAGGGGCAGGCGACGACGTCGGCGCGGTGTCCGTCGGCGGTGATCAGGCCGTAGTGCCCGGTGGACCACTTGTCGCCCATCTCGGGCTTGGGTGCGATGCCGGCGCTGGTGTAGCTGCGCGGGGCGACCAGCACCCGCGCCTTGTGCAGCCACTCCACGGCGAGCGTCACCACGCCCGTGACCAGCAGCGTCCACCCCATCGCCGCGAGCACCCGGCGGCACAGCAGCCCGAGCAGGGTGCCGGTCGCGAGCCCGAACAGCGCGGCGGCGACGACCCGGGGTCCGGAGCCGCTCAGTGCGGACGTCTCGTACCAGAACAGCCCGTAGCTCCTGTCCTCGGCGGGCTGCCGCCACCAGGCGAACAGCCACGCCGTCGCACCGGACAGGGCGATGGCGCTCACCGCGGCGAGCGCGTACCGCGAGGCGAACCACTGTCCGCGGCCGACCCCCTGCGCCAGCACGGTGCGATGCGTGCCCAGTTCGCGGTCGCGCCCGAGCAGCGGGGCGCCCCAGAACACGCCGATCAGCACGGGCAGCGCGATGTTCAGCGCGCCCAGGTAGCGCAGCGGGTCGATGTCGAGGAAGAGGATCCGGCCGTCCGGGCCGGTGCAGTACAGCGGCCCGGGCTCGCACCGGTCGAACAGCCCGCTGCCCAGGTCGTCGAGCATCCCGGAGCGGGAGTACATCGCGAGGGCCGTGGCCGCGAGGAGGACGGCGACCCCCACCGCGACCGCCGTGCGCTGCTGACGCCAGGCCAGCCAGAAGGAGCCCTTCATCACGCCGCCGCCTCCGTCCCGGCCGCGTCGCCGGCCTGCAGATATCCGAGCAGGACGTCCTCCAGGCCGGCCCGCTCCACATGCCAGTCGCCCGTCAGCGGCCCACGCCGCCGGACCAGGGCGTTCATCTGCCGCCCGGCGGTGGTGCGGTGCACCACGGTGTGACCGGCCAGCGCGCCCGCCCGGTCGGCGTGCCCGGTGACCAGTGCGTGCGCCTCCCGCAGCGCGTCCGCGTCCTCGCTCAGCTCGACCCGGCCGTCGCGCAGCACGACGACCCAGTCGCAGGTCTGCTCCAGTTCGGGCAGCACGTGTGAGGACAGCAGGATGCTCGTGCCGCGCTCGGCGGCCTCGGTCATCAGCACGGCCATGATCTCGCCGCGCACCACGGGGTCGAGGTCCGCCATCGGTTCGTCCAGCAGCAGCAGCCGGGGCCGCTTGCCGAGCGCCAGGGCGAGCGCGACCCGGGTGCGCTGCCCCGGGGACAGCTCGCCGACCCGCGCGGTGAGCGCGATCCCGCCGGCGGCCACGACGGCCTCGGCTGCCTCGCGGTCCCAGGTGGCGTTCAGTTTGCCGCCCATCAGCAGCGTGTCGGCGACCGTGAAGCGCGGATACAGCGGCTTGTCCTGGGTCAGCAGGGCGACCTCGGTGCGCGCCTCGGGCGTACCGGGAACGGCGCCCAGAACCCGTATCTCCCCGGTACGGGGGCGCAGCAGGCCCCCGGCCAGGTGCAGCAGGGTGCTCTTGCCGGCGCCGTTGCGCCCGACAAGGGCGGTGATGCGGCCCTCGGGCACGGTGAACTCGCAGTCCTTCAGGGCCCAGCCGCCCCGCGCCCGGTACCGGAATCCGAGTCCCGTGGCGCGCAGGGCGGCCGGGGCGTCAGGCCCGGTCATGCGTCCTCCTGGTGGTGCTGTCGCTCGTGATGGTCCAGGGCGGCCGTGACCAGGGCGAGGATGTCCGCCCGCTGCAGCCCGGCCGCCCGCGCGCGGGCCGTCCAGCCGGCCAGTTCCGCGCGCAGCGTGTCGTCCTCGGCGGCGGGCTGCGCCAGCGACCGGGTCACGAACGTGCCCAGCCCGCGGCGCAGTTCGACGAGTCCCGCCTGCTCCATGTCCCGGTACGCCCGCAGCACGGTGTTCGGGTTGATGGCACAGGCCGCGACGACCTCCTTGGCCGTCGGCAGCCGGTCCCCGACCTTCAACGTGCCCATGCGCAGGGCGCGTTCGGTCTGCTGGACGATCTGCACATAGGCGGGAACGCCGCTGCTCCGGTCGATCCGGTACTCGACCACGTCACCTTCCATGGTTCCATTAATGAATTAGCACAACCATGGAAGAGAGCGGCGCGGATGTCAAACGAACCGGCTCCTCAGCCCCGCACCCCGGACAGCTTGTCCGGGTTCACCTGCAACCGCAGAGTGCGGATACGGCCGTCCACCACGTCGTACGTCATCGCGCCCATCGGTGTGCCGCCCAGCATCATCAGCAGGCCCAGCTCGCCGTTGATCCCGGCACGCTCCAGGACCACGCCCCGGGTCTGCGGCTTGGCGAGGACGCCCAGGATCCAGCGGCCCACGTGGTCCGGGCCGTACAGCGGGCGCCGCGCCGCGGTGACCCTGCCGCCGCCGTCGGACCAGCAGGTCACGTCCGGGGCGAGGAGCTCCATCACCGCCGTCAGATCACCGCCCGCGCACGCCTCGATGAAGCGGCTGGTGACCTCCGCTCGGTGGCCGGCGTCGGTGTCGTGGCGGGGGCGGCGGGCGCGGACGTGCTCCCGGGCGCGGTGGGCGATCTGCCGGACCGCCGGCTCGGGGCGGTCGAGGGCCTCGGCGATCTCGGCGTGGCCGAAGCCGAAGACCTCGCGCAGCACGAACACGGCCCGCTCGACCGGGTTCAGGGTCTCCAGGACCACCAGCATGGCCGTCGACACGCTGTCCGCCATCTCCGTCTCCTCAGCCGCGTCGGGTGAGGTCAGCAGCGGCTCCGGCAGCCACGGGCCCACGTACGTCTCGCGCTGCGCCCGGGCCGAGGTGAGCCGGTTCAGAGCGAGGTTGGTGACCGTGCGGACCAGGTACGCCCGCGGGTCGCGCACAGCGGAGCGGTCCGCCCGGTGCCAGCTCAGCCAGGCGTCCTGGAGCACGTCCTCGGCGTCCGCGACGCTGCCGAGCATCCGGTAGGCGGTGGCGAACAGCAGCCTGCGGTGCTCGAGGTAGGGATCCGGCCGGTCCGGCTCTGCCTGCCCGGTCGTCGGTTCCGTCATCGTGTCCGCCTCCCTCACCGCGCCGCCCGCCCGGCCCGGGACAGGGCCACGTTCACATCGCCCCGCTTGACCAGCCGGTACGCCGGCAGCCGCGCGGAGCCGACCGTCTCCTTGTACAGCACGGCGGCCCGGCCCCCGAGGCACGCGCGCCGGGGCGTGTCGTCGGGGCGGGTGAACTCCGCGTGCTGATCCTGATGCGTCATGGTCCCTCCCGGGTCCGGGCCACCCGAGCGGTGACGCCCAGGGGACAACGGACGGGGAACAGACGTGACAGGTACCGGAAGCGACGCACGTCACACACGGCGGGGCTGCCCCGCCGACCAGGGGCAGCCCCGCCGCAACCGCCGGGGGGAGGTACCGCGCCGGACGCCTGCCATGACAGCCGTGGGAGATCCGACCACTGTCGGCACCCGGGCGCTCCGTCCCCGCGGCGGCTGCCTCCCAGGCTGCCGTCCCCGGCCGGCACCGCGCACCACGACCGGGGAAGATCCGTATACCTACTCCCGCCGGGCCCCGCCCGGCGCGCCCCCGCCCCGTACCTAGGTGACCGGCCCGGTCACCTCCGTGATCTCCGTGCGCGAGGTGATGCGCAGCTTGGCGAGGATGTGCTCGACATGGGCGTCCACCGTGCGCTTGGAGATGACCAGCCGCTCGGCGATCTCCCGGTTGGACAGCCCCCGCGCGGCCAGCGCCGCGACCTCCCGCTCGCGCCGGGTGAGAACGCCCGCGGCGCGCCCCTCCACCGGCTCCCGGGGCCGCGGCGGCCGCCGCGCGCCGTCCCCGGGCTCCGGCTCGTCGGCACCCGCGCGGACCGCCTCCAGCACCTGCCGCCCCGACATCCGCGCCCCCGCGTCCCGCAGCCGGCCGAACTCCTCCGCACCCAGAGCCGCCCGCACCGCCCGCTGCACCGCCTCCTGCTCCTGCAGCAGCCGCGGCAGCATCGCCACCGGGTCACCGCCCAGACGACGGGCGTGCTCGGCGTACCCGAGCAGCCGGCACGCGCGCGCGTGCCGCCCGCGCCGCGCCTCATACCAGGCGAGCCCCAGACACGCCAGGGCCGCCACCAGCACCTCCCCCATCTCCGCGGCCGCCTGAAGGGACCGCTCGAAGCACACCGCGCTGTCCTCGTGGTCCCCGGCGAGCGACAGGATCAGCCCCTGCACCGCCAGCGTCGAGGCGTAGATCTGCCGCTCCCCGGTGCCCTCCAGATACGCCAGCCCCGTCGCGCACAGCTCCAGCGCCCCCATCGTGTCGCCGAGCACGGCCCGCAGCAGCGCGCCCTCGTAGTGCACGACCCCGATGCCCAGCGCGTCACCGGCGGCGACGATCCGCTGCCGGGCCCGCTCCAGGTCCGCCAGCCCCTCCTCGACCTTGCCGCCGAGCGCGGTCATCGCGCCCAGATACGCCTCCGCGAACAGCTCCACCCGGCGCTCCCCCACCCGCCGCGCCACCGCGTGGGCCTCGGGGAACCGCTCCAGCGCGGTCTCCAGGTCGGCCGTCCACACCCCGAACACCCCGGTCATCAACAGCCCCCAGGCCCGCTCGGGGCAGTCGCGCGGGGTCAGCTCCAGCGCCTTGTCGATCCAGTACCGCCCCTCCGACAGGGTGCCCGCGGCCCGCCAGTACGGCCCGAGCCGGGACGCCAGCCACAGCGCCCGCGAGGCCCGCGCGGGGCTCGCGCAGCCGTACTCCAGGGCGGCCCGCACATCGGCGGCGTCCCGCCGTACCGCGCGGTGCAGGGCGACCTGGGACGGCCCGACGAACTCGTCCCAGAACCGGCCCGCGAGCCGTTCGTGGCGCGCGAAGTGCCGCTCGGCGACAACCTCGTGGCCGTCGGTCAGGGACAGCCGTCCCCGCCCGTACTCCCGGATCGTGTCCAGCAGCCGGTAGCGCGCCGCGCCGCCGTCCTCGTCGACGCGCTGCACGACCGACTTGTCGACCAGGGCCACCAGGGTCTCGACGACCCGTTCGGCGGGCAGACCGCCCCCGGCGCAGACCTCCTCGGCCGCCGCCAGGTCGAAGGGGCCCGCGAAGACGGACAGCCGCGCCCACAGCAGCCGTTCGGGCGCGGTGCACAGCTCGTGCGACCAGTCGATGGCGGTGCGCAGGGTCTGGTGCCGGGTGAGCGCGGTGCGCCGGCCGCCGGTGAGGATCTCGAAACGGCGGTCGAGCCGGGCGACCAGCTCCGCGAGCGGCAGGGCGCGCAGCCTGACCGCCGCCAGCTCCAGGGCGAGCGGAATGCCGTCGAGCCGGTCGACCAGGGCGAGGGTGCGCTCCCGGTCCGCGTCGGTCACGCCCTGTCCCGCGGTGACGGCGGCGGCCCGCTGCAGGAACAGCTCCACCGCGTCCTCGCGGGGCAGCGGAGCCAGGGTCAGACAGTGCTCGCCGGGCACGTCCAGCGGCTGACGGCTGGTGGCGAGGACGCTCAGCCCGGGCGCCTCGCGCAGCAGGATGTCGCAGAGCGCGGCACAGGCGTCGAGCAGATGCTCACAGGTGTCCAGGACGACCAGCATCCGCCGGCCGCGCAGATGCTCCACGACCGCGTCCAGCGCGCTCATGCCGGACTGCTCGGGCAGCTCCAGCACCCCGGCGAGCGTCGCGGGCACCAACTCCGCGTCGTGCAGCGCCGACAGCTCCACCAGCCGGACCCCGTCCGCGTACCGCGCGGCCGCCTCCCGGGCCGCCCGCAGCGCCGTACGGCTCTTGCCGACACCGGCGGGCCCGACCAGCGTGACGAGCCGAGCCTGCGCCAACGCCTCTTCCAGCGCGGCCAGTTCCGCCGCGCGTCCCACGAAACCGGTGACCTCGGCGGGCAGTTGTCCGCCGCGCCGCTGTCCGAATCCGAATCCCATACGACCCCCGTGCGGTCCTGCTGCCGGAACTCGTCACAGCGTAGGGATGGGGATGCGCAGCGTCGCTGCCATACGTCCGCACACCGCCCGGTCGGAGGACGCACGACACCTAGGTGTCACCCGTAGCGGTGCTGTCGCTCGTACAGCCGTCCGAGGGGTGATGTGGCGACCGATGTGGACGTCACGCCATCCAGAAGAACACCGCCGTCATGCGCTTCTCCTCCAGCGCGATGCCGTGGTAACCGGTCGCGCTGTGCACGAGGTTGGCGTGGTAGAGCAGCAGCCGGTTGTACCGGTGCGGCACGGTCACGTCCTCCTCGAAGGCGTCCGGCGCGACGAACCGTGTCCCGAGGGCCTGGACGAGATTGGTGTGCGGCGCCTGCACGACGTTCCCGCCGAGCCGCCCGCCCGGCAGGGACTGCCGGTAGAAGGCGGTCCCGCACCCCTTGGGCACGGTGGGATTGAGGTACAGCACGGCGGCGTACCGGCACAGCGCCCGGGAGTCGGTGTGCGGCCGGGGCTCGCTCTCGCCCTCCCCGACGACCTGCACACAGTTGTGGTTGAGGGTGCCGCCGCCCGGCGCCTGCTGCACCCACAGCTCCTTCGCCCCGGTCGCCTTGCGCACGAGCCTCTCGACGACCGCCAGCTCACCCGGTTCCAGGCCGGGCATGGTGCGCAGCCCGGGCCAGCTCTCGGAGGTGTACGGATAGCCCTTGACCCAGTCGTCCCTGCCCAGCACCCGCTCGCGCACCGCGTCGGGATCGGGCAGGACGTCGTCGAAGACCCAGTAGTCGCGGCCCTTGGTGGGCTTGCGATACGGCAGGACGGGCAGCGGCACGGACATGCGGCCGAATGTAGGGGCGGCCCGGCTATGGACTCTCCCGGGGAAGGGTCAACACTCCTGGACGAAAGGTCAACGTTTCCCCAACACGCCCGTCCTGTCGTGCCGTTACGGCCCCTTACGTCACCGTGATCCGGATCTGCTCGCTCGCCGCGCTGACCCCGTTGAAGGTGGCGGTCGCCTGGAGCCGTCCGGCGCCGGACGGCAGATCGGTCCCGGGGACGCACCACCAGGTGCCGTCGGCGGCGGCGGTCGTCGAGCACACCTCGTTCTCGTCCTGGTCCCGGACGCTGACCTGGGCGCCCGGGTAGGCGGTCCCGGCGGTCCGCGGCCGCGAGCCGAGCGGGACACCGGCCAGCGGCTGCGACAGCGTCGGCTCGGGCAGCCCCACCGTGACCGAGCACGCCCCCTCGTCCCGGCGGCCGCCGCCCGCGTCGGTGACGACCATCGCGCACGCGCTGAGCCGGGTCCCCGGCACGGCGTCGGCGGGAACGGAGAGCACGAACGGGAACGTCCGTCCGGACCACGGACCGGCCGCCGTGGTGCCGGTGAACGTGTAACTGCCGGTACCGCCGTCGGAGGCGACGGCCCCCCGGTACCCGCCGTCGGCCAGCGGCGTACCGGTCACCGCGGCGGGCTCCGAGACGGTCAGCGTCAGCCGGGACCCGGCGCCCAGAGCGGGACCGCCGTACCCGGCGACCTCCAGCAGCCCCTGCCGGCCGGGAACGATGGTCACCGAGCCCCACAGCTCGCGCTCCCGGGCCCCGGCGGGGGACTGGACGAGGACGGTCAGAACGAGAGCTGCACAGCAGCCCAGCGAAGCGAGGGGGCGTCTCATGGTGGCGCGATCTCCCTGAACGAACGGGTGTCGACCCCCCACGCCGAGTGTCCCGGCCGGACACGACGCACGCCGCGCGTTGTACCCCCGTCCGGGTGACGGGCCCGCAACGGCCACCGCAGCCCACTCGGGGGCGCCGGGAACTGCGCGACCGGCCCCCGCCCACCCGCGGACGACGAACGTCCTCAGCCCGCCTCCCGCTTGTCGTCGTCGACGATCTCCGCATCCACCACGTCATCCTCGGCCGGACCACCGGAGCCACCGCCGGAGGCAGCACCACCGGAACCACCGCCGGACGCAGCGCCACCACCGGAGCCATCCCCGCCGGAGGCAGCGCCACCGCCGGAGGCATCCGCGCGGCCCCGCTCGTACATGGCCGTACCGATCTTCTGCGCCGCCTGAGCCGCCTTGTCCACCGCGGCGCGGATCGCCCCCGTGTCCTCCCCCTTCAGCGCCTCCTTCAGCTCGGCCAGCGCCTCCTCCGTCTCCCTCCGGGCGTCCGCCGGGATGTTCTCCGGGTTGTCCCGGATCAACTGCTCCGTCCGGTAGAGGAGTTGCTCCCCCTGGTTGCGGGTCTCCGCCGCCTCGCGCCGGCTCCGGTCCTCCTCCGCGTGCTGCTCGGCCTCCCGCACCATGCGGTCGATGTCGTCCCGCGGCAGCGCGGAGCCCCCGGTGACGGTCATCTTCTGTTCCTTGCCGGTGCCGAGGTCCTTCGCGGAGACGTGCATGATCCCGTTGGCGTCGATGTCGAACGCCACCTCGATCTGCGGCACCCCGCGCGGCGCGGGCGGCAGTCCGGTCAGCTCGAACATGCCGAGCTTCTTGTTGTACGCCGCGATCTCCCGCTCCCCCTGGTACACCTGGATCGTCACCGACGGCTGGTTGTCCTCCGCCGTCGTGAAGATCTCCGCACGCCGCGTGGGAATGGTCGTGTTGCGCTCGATGAGCCGGGTCATGATGCCGCCCTTGGTCTCGATGCCGAGCGAGAGCGGGGTGACGTCCAGCAGCAGGACGTCCTTGACCTCCCCCTTGAGCACACCGGCCTGCAGCGACGCGCCGACCGCCACGACCTCGTCGGGGTTGACGCCCTTGTGCGGCTCCTTGCCCGCCAGCCCCTTCACCAGCTCCGTCACGGCCGGCATCCGCGTCGACCCGCCGACCAGCACCACGTGGTCGATGTCCTTGACGGAGATCCCCGCGTCCCGCACCGCGTTCTGGAAGGGCCCCTCGCAGCGCTGCAGCAGATCCGCCGTCAGCTGCTCGAACTGCGCCCGGGTGAGTTTCTCCTCCAGATGCAGCGGCCCCTGCGCGGAGGCGGTGACGTAGGGCAGGTTGATGCTCGTCTCCGTCGACGAGGACAATTCGATCTTCGCCTTCTCCGCCGCCTCCCGCAGCCGCTGCACGGCCATCTTGTCCTTCGACAGATCGACGCCGTAGTTGTTCCTGAACCCGGTGACGAGGTGGTCGACGATCCGCTGGTCCCAGTCGTCGCCGCCGAGGTGCGTGTCGCCGTTGGTCGCCTTGACCTCGATGACACCGTCGCCCATCTCCAGCAGCGACACGTCGAACGTGCCGCCGCCGAGGTCGAAGACGAGCACCGTCTGGTCGTTGCCCTTGTCCAGCCCGTACGCCAGCGCCGCCGCCGTCGGCTCGTTGACGATCCGCAGCACGTTCAGGCCGGCGATCTCCCCGGCCTCCTTCGTGGCCTGCCGCTGGGCGTCGTCGAAGTACGCGGGCACGGTGATCACGGCGTCCGTGACGTCCTCCCCGAGGTACGCCTCCGCGTCCCGCTTGAGCTTCTGCAGCACCCGCGCGGAGACCTCCTGCGCGGTGTACCGCCTGCCGTCCACGTCGCCGCTCTCCGGGAACCGCCAGGAGTGGTCGCCCACATGCCGCTTCACGGACCGGGCCGTGCGCTCCACGTTCGTCACCGCCTGCCGCTTGGCGACCTCCCCGACGAGCACCTCGCCGTTCTTGGCGAAGGCGACGACGGACGGGGTGGTGCGGGCGCCCTCCGTGTTGGTGATGACGGTGGGCTCGCCGCCCTCCAGGACCGCGACCACCGAGTTCGTGGTGCCGAGATCGATTCCGACCGAACGCGCCATCGGGCTCTCCCTTCTCGGGTGCCGTAGCTGCCGGGGCTGCGGACGTGACCTCACATACCTGCATAAAACGCGAGCCGACCGCCGTCAAGGAAGATTTTTTACGGCGCCGCCCGAACACAGACGCCCCCGGCCGCGTACTCCTGTGCGTCCGACCGGACGACGACAGGAGGCATGGTGCGACTCTCGCGGACCGCGACGGGAACCCTTTTCGTGGGCGGTGCCCTCGGCCTGACCCTCGTCGCACTCGCCTATCCCGCCATGCTGGGCCTGCAGACGGTGTCCAGCGACACCTCACGGGTGATCGCCACCACCCAGTGGGGGCCGCTCACGGAAGGCGACCGCGACTTCGTGGTGAAGGTGCGAGCGGCCGGCCTGTGGGAGTACCCCGTGGGTCAGATGGCCCTGAAGAAGAGCACCGACAAGGCAGTCCTCACGGCGGGCCGGCACCTCATCGACGGGCACGCGGCCCTGGACATCACCTGCCGCAGGGTCGCTCCGATGCTGAACATCACGCTGCCCAACCTGCCCAGCCCCCAGCAGCAGGGATTCGTCGCCACCCTCAACGCGGACAGCGGCCGGCAGTTCGACTCGGACTTCGCGAACATCCTGCGGATCACACACGGCTCGATCTTCAACACGATCGCGAAGATCCGCTCCACGACGAAGAACACGCTGGTGCGCGCGCTGGCCGACCAGGCCAACGACACCGTCCTCGACCACATGACGGTCATGGAGAAGACCGGCCTGGTCAACTTCGACCAGGCCCTCTTCCAGCAGACCGCCCCACCGAAGCTGCCCTCGAGCGACGTCACGCCGCCGCCCCCCGCCGGGGGCCAGCCGCAGGTGGTCCTCACCCCGCCGCCGAACCCGACGTCCGTCCCGGTCCCCCTGCCCGGCGACCCCTCCCCGACGGTGCGCTAACCCAGCCAGACCGTGGTGCCCGGGCCGAGCCGGCCGTCCTCCAGCGGGGCACTGGCGAGCAGCACCTCACCGGGCGGCAGCGGCACCGCGCGCTCCGACAGGTTGGCGACGCACCGCCAGCCCTGGGACCGGGCGAAGGCGAGCACACCGGCCGGGACGTCCTCGGCCCACCGCAGCTCCTCGCCCTCCGCCAGCTTGCGGCGCAGTCTCAGCGCGGCCCGGTACAGCTCCAGCGTCGAGCCCTCCACCCCGTCCTGCGCCTGCACGGCGTACGACGCGAAGGACGGCGGCTGCGGCAGCCAGGCGCCGCCCGCGCCGAAGCCGTACGACGGGCCGCCGGTCGTCCACGGCAGCGGCACCCGGCAGCCGTCGCGGCCCTTGCGGACATGGCCCGTCTGCTCCCAGATCGGGTCCTGGAGCACCTCGGCCGGCAGCTCGGCGACCTCGGGCAGCCCCAGCTCCTCGCCCTGGTAGAGATACGCCGAGCCGGGCAGCGCCAGCATCAGCAGCGTCGCCGCGCGGGCCCGGCGCAGCCCGGCCGCCGGGTCGATCCGGGGCGCGTGGCCGCCGGACAGCAGCCAGGCGTTGTCGTCGGTGCCCGGCGGCAGCATCAGCCGGGAGGCGTGCCGGACGACGTCGTGGTTGGACAGCACCCAGGTCGCCGAGGCGCCGACGGCCCGCGCGCCGGCCAGCGACGCGGTGATGACCTCGCGCAGCGCGTCCGCCTGCCAGGGGGCCTGCAGATACTCGAAGTTGAACGCCTGGCCCAGCTCGTCCGGCCGGGCGTACAGCGCGCGGCGCTCGCCCGGCACCCATGCCTCGGCGATGGCCGCGCGGGGCGGGGAGTAGGCGTCGAGGAGGCGGCGCCAGTCCCGGTAGATCTCGTGCACCTCGTCGCGGTCGTAGAAGGGATGGCTGCCCGGGGGCAGCACCGTGAGGGCCGCCTCGTCGCTCAGTTCGGGCGCGCCGAGGTCGCGCAGCGGCTCGGACAGGTCCTTGGCCAGGGCGTGCGCGACGTCCACCCGGAAACCGTCCACGCCGCGGTCGGCCCAGAAGCGCAGGGTGCGCCGCAGGTCGGCGCGGACCTCGTCGTCGGCCCAGTTCAGGTCGGGCTGCTCACGGGCGAACAGATGCAGGTACCACTGCCCGTCCGGCACCCGCTCCCAGGCGCTGCCGCCGAACACCGACTGCCAGTCCGAGGGCGGCAGCTCCCCCTCCGCGCCACGCCCCTCGCGGAAGACGTACCGCTCCCGGGCGCGCGAACCGGGCCCGGCGCGCAGCGCCTCCTGGAACCAGGCGTGCCGGTGCGAGGTGTGGTTGGGGACGATGTCGACGACGACCTTCAGGCCGAGCCGGTGCGCCTCGGCGACCAGGGCGTCGAAGTCGTCCAGGGTGCCCAGGCGCGGGTCCACGGCGCGGTGGTCGGCCACGTCGTAGCCGCCGTCGGCGAGTTCGGAGGGGTAGAACGGGCTCAGCCACAGCGCGTCGGCGCCGAGCGCGGCCAGATGGGTCAGGCGGCCGGTGATGCCGCGCAGGTCACCGAGCCCGTCGCCGTCGGCGTCGGCGAAGCTGCGGGGATAGACCTGGTAGACGACGGCCTGCCGCCACCAGGCGGGGTCGCGGGAGGAGAGATCGGGCACGCGGTCTCCGTTCGCCGGTTCGGGCACGACAGGGAGATGACTGTCCACTTCGCCGCCCGGGGGAACGTGTCCGCGTCCGCCCGGGTCAGGCGCCGTCGGCGGTGCAGCGCGCGAGCAGTGTCCGTACGTCCGGGTCGACCACCCGGTAGCGGACCACCCGGCCCTGCTTCTCGCCCGCCACCGTGCCCGCCGCCCGCAGCAGCCGCAGGGCCTGCGACACGGCCGGGTCGTTCATGCCGGTCGCGATGGCCAGGTCGGACACCGCGAGCGGGCCGGTGCGGTGCAGGGCGAGCAGGAGAGCGAGCCGGTTGGGGTCGGCGAGCAGCGAGAAGCGGTCGGCCCAGGCACGCACGTGGGCGGCGTCGCCGATGGCGGCGATGGCGTCACAGACACGGTGACCGTCGATGGTGCGGCGGTCGGCGCGGTCGTCAGGCACGAGGTGCATGCCCGCATTCTCCCGCCCCCGGTCGGCCCGCCGCCCACGGGCCCGCACGACCGGGCGGCCCGCCCCCTCCGCGATCTCCGCTCTGTGATCTTGGATACCTGCTCAGCTGTGCAGCTATGCAGGAGACCCTCCGCACCCCTACCGTGGGCGGGCCGTGGTGTTCGGGAAGCCGGTGAGAAACCGGAGCGGCCCTCGCCACTGTGATCGGGGAAGTTCTCGTCCCGTCCGGTTCACGCCGGGCCACTGGTCTTCAGGACCGGGAAGGCAGGGACGGCGGACGCACCAGCCCCGTCAGCCAGGAGACCGGCCACGGCAGCTCACGAAGTGATCCACGAGGTGCTGGAGCGTGAACCGGATGACCCTGCCCGACCCTGCCCCGACGACGCCCGCGAACGCCACCTTCAAGTGGCGCCGCGAGGACACCGTCAAAACCGCCGGACTGCTGGCCGCCATCGCCGCCCTGCACGTCGCCGCCTTCGGGATCCTCTTCCTCCTCGTGGTGCCGGGCCACTACGAGGTCGGCTCCAAGGCCTTCGGCATCGGCCTCGGCGTCACCGCCTACACCCTGGGCGTACGGCACGCCTTCGACGCCGACCACATCGCCGCCATCGACAACACCACCCGCAAGCTGATGGCCGACGGCAAACGCCCGGTCTCCGTCGGTTTCTGGTTCGCGCTCGGCCACTCCAGCGTCGTCGTCCTGCTGGCGCTGCTGATCGCGGGCGGCACCTCCCTCGCCGGGAAGGTGATGAACGAGGGCTCGACCACCCACCAGGTGCTCGGCTTCCTCGGCACGACGATCTCCGGCACGTTCCTGTATCTGATCGCCGCGCTCAACCTGGTCGCCCTCTTCGGCATCCTGAAGGTGTTCCGGGCGATGCGCGCGGGGACGTACGACGAGCGGGAGCTGGAGGCGCACCTGGACTCGCGCGGGTTCATGAACCGCATCCTGGGCCGCCTCACCAAGTCGGTCTCCCGACCCGGCCAGATGTACCCGCTCGGCTTCCTGTTCGGCCTCGGCTTCGACACGGCCACCGAGGTCACGCTGATGGTGATGGCGGGCTCCGGCGCGGCGGCGGGCCTGCCCTGGTACGCGATCCTCTGCCTGCCCCTCCTCTTCGCCGCCGGGATGAGCCTGTTCGACACCCTCGACGGCACGTTCATGAACTTCGCCTACCAGTGGGCGTTCTCCAACCCGGTCCGCAAGGTGTTCTACAACCTCGCCATCACCGGCCTGTCCATCGCGGTCGCCTTCGTGATCGGCACCATCGAGCTGGTCGGCGTCCTGCACGACAAGTTCGGTCTCGACGACGGCGTCACCGGCTGGATCGCCGGCATCGACCTGGACAACGTCGGCTACCTCATCGTCGGCCTGTTCGTCCTGGTGTGGGCGGCGGCCCTGACGTACTGGAGGCTGGCCAGGGTGGAGGAACGCTGGACGGCCTCGGCCGACTAGCGTTCGACCGTCTCCAGGTACAGCTTCACATAGCGGTCGACGTCGACCTCCAACGCCACGTCCACCAGCGGCTGTTCACGGGCGCCCTCATGGATCTCGGACTCGCCGGGGCGCGGGCGCCGGTCGACGATCGTCTGCCCGCGGCCCGGGCCCGGGGCCAGCGACACCTCCACCGGCAGCAGCCGCGTCGTCAGGCCCGCCGGATCGGCGACCGCGCACACCGCGCCCGCGTCACCGAGGCCGCCCGCCTCCTCCGCCTCGGGCTCGCCGCCCTGGGTGGTGGGCCGGTGGGCGAGCAGCTCACCGGCCAGCCGGGTGCCGGGCTCACCGCTCGCCCGCATCCGGTGCACATCGGTGCCCGGCACGACCACCCGCATGAACACGTCCAGCCCGTACATGGTGATCGGCACCCCCGCGGTCAGCAGGATCGCCGCGGCCTCCGGGTCGTGCCAGACGTTGAACTCCGCGACCGGCGTGGCGTTGCCGGAGGCGACCGCACCGCCCATGAAGACGATCCGCTCGATGTTGCGGGTCACCTCGGGATGGGTGCGCAGCAGCAGTGCGACGTTCGTCAGCGGCGCCGTCGGGATCAGGGTCACCGGCCGCTCGCTCGCGAGGATCTCGCGGCGCAGCAGCGTCACCGCGTCCACGTCGGCGGGCCGGCGCCTCGGCGCGGGCAGCCCCAGGTCGCCCATGCCGTCATGACCGTGGACGTGCCGCGCCGACCGCGCCGGCTCGACCAGCGGACGCTCGGCACCCCGCCCCACCGGGATCTCCGGCGCCCCCGCCTGCTCCAGCACGGTCAGCGTGTTGCGCACGACGCCGTCCACGTCCGTGTTCCCGGCGACACACGTCACCGCGCGCAGATCCAGACCGGGATGACGTACGGCGAACAGCAGGGCGAGGGCGTCGTCGACACCCGTGTCGCAGTCGATGATCACGGGGATGGGTTGACCGGCCACCACGAGCTCCTTCCGTCGTCCCCCGACCATAAGCGCCCGGGCCGCTCAGCCCCACAGATCCGCCCCGCGCGCCGCCACCACCCCCACCACCCGCCGCACCAGCTCCGCCACCGGCACCTGCGCCCGCCGCCCGTCCCGCAGCCGCAGCGCGACCTCCCCGGCCGCGTCCTCCCGGGCACCGACCACCACCTGATACGGCACGAGCCGCGCCGCCCGGATCCGTGCCCCCAGGCTCCCCTCCACGGCGACCTCGGCGCGCAGCCCGGCCCTCTCCGCTTCCCTCACGACCTCCCGGGCCCGCTCCTCCTGCTCCGCCGACACCGGCAGCACGACCAGCTGCACCGGCGCCAGCCAGGCGGGAAAGGCACCGCCGTGCTGCTCGATCAGGTGCGCGACCACCCGCTCGACGCTGCCGATGACACTGCGGTGCACCATCACGGGCCGGTGCCTGCCCCCGTCCGCGCCGACGTACGACAGCCCGAACCGCTCCGGCTGATGGAGGTCGATCTGCACGGTCGACAGGGTCGATTCCCGGCCCGCCGCGTCGGCGACCTGCACATCGATCTTCGGCCCGTAGAACGCGGCCTCCCCCGCGGCCTCCTCGTGCTCGATCCCCTCCAGCACCTGGCGGAGCATGCCGGTCGCCCGCCGCCACAGCTCCGGGTCGGCGACGTACTTGCCGCCCTCCCCCGGCAGCGACAGCCGGTAGCGGGCGCCCCGGATGCCCAGGTCGGCATGGGCGCGGGCGATCAGCTCCAGCGCGGCCCGGGCCTCGCCGACGGCCTGGTCCGGGGTGCAGAAGATGTGCGCGTCGTTCAGCTGAATGGCCCGCACCCGGGTCAGACCCCCCAGCACCCCGGACAGCTCGGACCGGAACATGCCCCCCAACTCGGCCACCCGGTACGGCAGTTCCCGATAACTGCGGGACCGCGACCGGTAGACGATCGCATGATGGGGACACAGACTGGGCCGCAGCACGACCTCCTCCGCCCCCAGCCGCATCGGCGGGAACATGTCGTCGCCGTACAGCTCCCAGTGCCCGGAGATCTCGTACAGCTCCCGTTTGCCGAGCACGGGCGAGTACACGTGCCGGTAGCCGGCGGCGCGCTCCAGGCCCCGGACGTAACTCTCCAGGGTGTGCCGCACGACGGCCCCGTCGGGCAGCCAGTACGGCAGTCCCGCCCCGATCAGCGGGTCGGTGCCGAACAGGTCGAGCTCACGGCCGAGGCGACGGTGATCATGCATGACGGGCTCCTCTTCCTCCGACGGGACGAGCCCCCGCACGCCGAAAGCCCCGGGGCACCCGCCCCGGGGCTTTCGCGACATCGCTCAGCGCGCCGGGACACTCTCCGGCGTCGTCGTGGACAGGACCTGTACGCGCTGCACACGACGACGGTACCGAGCCGCCCCGGCCTGCGCGAGCGCATTTGTCGCCCGGACGGTCCTGTGCGCTGGTCGCCCGGCGATCACGGTGCTGACCTGGACGTACGCACCCCGCCCCGCCCAGGAGCCCCGATGCCCCGACCCCCGGTCCCCGCAGCCCTCGCCCTGACGCTCGCCGCCGGCACCCTCCTGACCGCCACCGCCTGCTCGGGCCGCTACCTCGACATGGAGGAGGCTCCCACCGGCACCCCCACCACGTCCTCCGCCCCCCGCACGGCACCGGCCTCCCCCACCACCACGCCCGCGCTGACCACCGCCCAGGCCCAGGCGGTCCTGGTCACCGAGTCCGACCTCGGGCCGGCCTGGACGCCCACGCGGGGCGCGGCGACCTGGCGGGACGGCATGCTGAAGACGACGGGCGCACCCGGCGACTGCGCCCGCTTCCTCGACGCCCTGTACGCGGACGAACTCCTCGGCTCCCCGGCCCGCGCGGTCGTCGGCCTCGACAACACCGACACCGGCGCCCAGATGCGCTACCAGGTCTCGGCCCAGCCGCCCGCCGACGTCGACCGGACCCTGGCCTGGCTCGCGACGGTGCCGCAGACCTGCGCGCACTTCACCGCGACGACGGGGCGGGGCGTGGCCCAGGACGTCCAGATCTCCGCCGCCTCCCTGCCCCCGGTCGGGGACGCGAGACAGGGCCTGCGCGTCACGGTCACGGCCCCGCCGGCCGAGGGCACGGAGGACCCGACGGTCCTCACCCTCGACGTGGCGGTGGTCCGCCAAGGCCCGGACGCGTTCACCCTGACCAACGGCGGCCTCTCCGACGTCCCCTCCGACGCGACCCAGGTAGCGGTCCAGCTGGGAGCACTACGCCTGGCGGAAGTCCGCAAGCAGGGACGAGCGCAGGTGTAGCCGCCGACAGGAACGTCGACGAGTGCGGGCACGCCGTGGCCGGTCGCGCAGTTCCCCGCGCCCCTAGGTGTCTACGGTGACCGACCGCCTGAACGGACCGCCCGCCCCGCGCCCCGCACCGGACCCGCAAGGGGCGACGGCCCGCACCCGCGTACGGCGGGAAGGGGCCGGGGTGGGGGGTGTCCGCCCGCAGCGGCCGGCACCGGCGGAGGGTGCCCTCGTCGGAAACGGCCGGCCGGACCGAGGACGGAC
>NZ_JBEZWX010000029.1:0-86646 GCF_040637635.1 Streptomyces sp. NPDC028635
ACCGGCGGAGGGCGCCGTATCGAGTGACGGGCGGCCGGACCGAGGACGGACACCCCCCACCCCGGCCCCGACCCACAACGAACCGCAGGCGCGACCGCAACCACCCACCGGACGGTGACGGGCCGCCGCAGGCAAAAAAGGGGCGCGGGGAACGGCGCGACCAGCCCCGACGCACCCGCAGACGAAACACGACCGGGCGCCGCAGGCAACGGCGACCAGCCACAACGAAACCCGCAGACGACAACGCACCCAGCGCCGCAGGCAACGGCGACCCCCTACGACGCCAAAACCTGCTCCGCCGCCGCAGCCCGATGCGCCGGATCCCGTACCTCCCCCACCAGCAGCTCCAGCACATCCTCCAGCGCAACCACGCCCAGCACACGCCCCGACCCGTCCGCGACCTGCGCCAGATGCGTGGCCGCCCGCCGCATCACGGTCAGCGCGTCGTCCAGCGGCAGCTCCGCCCGCAGCGTCGTCATCGGCCGCCACACCTGCTGCGGCACCGCCCGGTCGGAGTCCTCGAGGTCGAGCACGTCCTTGACGTGCACATACCCCATGAACGCCGACCCCCGCTCCGCCGCCACCGGGAACCGCGAGTACCCCGTGCGAGCCGTCAGCTCCACGATCTGCCCCGGCGTCACCGACGGCGGCACCGTCACCAGCGACTCCCGCTTCAGCAGCACATCGGTCACCGGCCGGGACCCCAGCTCCAGCGCGTCCTCCAGCCGCTCCTGCTCCTCCGGATCGAGCAGGCCGGCCTGCCCGGAGTCCTCGACGAGCCGGTTGAGCTGCTCACTGGTGAACACGGCCTCGACCTCGTCCTTGGGCTCCACCCGGAACAACCGCAGGATGCCCTTCGCACAGGCTCCCAGCGCCACGGTGATCGGCTTGCACAGCCGCGCGAACGCCACCAGCCCGGGGCTCAGCCACAGCGCGGCCTTCTCGGGCGCGGCCATGGCGAGGTTCTTCGGGACCATCTCGCCGATCACCAGGTGGAAGAAGACCACCGCCGCCAGCGCGATCACATACCCGAGCGGATGGATGACACCCTCCGGCATCCGCACCCACGCGAACACCGGCTCCAGCAGATGCGCGACCGTCGGCTCGGCCACCGCACCCAGCGTCAGCGAGCACACCGTGATCCCGAACTGCGCCGCGGCCATCATCTGCGGCAGATGCTCGAGCCCGTAGAGCACCTGCCGCGCCCGGGCGGTCCCGAGCGGTTCGATCTGACTGCGCCGCACGGACACCAGCGCGAACTCGGCTCCGACGAAGAACCCGTTGGTCAGCACGAGCAGCGCCGCGAGCAGCAGTTGGAGGACGCTCATCGCACGGCCTCCATCACGTTCACGGCCGGCGCCGTCCGCACCAGGCGCACCCGCTCGGCCCGGTAGTGCCCCACCTGCCGCACGGACAGCCGCCAGCCCGGCAGCTCCGCCTTGTCCCCCGGCGCGGGAATCCGCCCGAGCAGATCGGCGACCAGCCCGGCGACGGTCTCGTACGGCCCCTCGGGCGCGTCGAAGCCGACCCGCTGCAGCACGTCGACCCGGCAGCTGCCGTCGACGTCCCAGGCGGGCCGTCCGTCCTCCGGCGGCGCGGGCGCCAGCTCGGGAAGATCGTGCACGTCGTGCTCGTCGCGCACCTCGCCGACGAGCTCCTCCACGATGTCCTCCAGGGTGACCACCCCGGCCGTACCGCCGTACTCGTCGACGACGACGGCGATCGGCTGTTCGCTGCGCAGCCGGGTCAGCAGCGGCTGCACCGGCAGGGTCTCCGGCACCAGCAGCGCGGGCCGGGCGATCCGGCTGACCGGGGTGCGCAGCCGGTCGTGCACGGGCACGGCCAGCGCGTCCTTCAGATGGGCCATGCCGACGATCTCGTCGATCTTCTCCCGGTAGACGGGGAACCGTGACAGCCCGGTCGCCCGGGTCAGGTTCACCACGTCCTCCGCGGTGGCCGACGC
Organism: Streptomyces sp. NPDC028635; assembly: GCF_040637635.1. Taxonomy (NCBI): domain Bacteria; kingdom Bacillati; phylum Actinomycetota; class Actinomycetes; order Kitasatosporales; family Streptomycetaceae; genus Streptomyces; species Streptomyces sp. NPDC028635. The sequence continues at coordinate 1,964 of NZ_JBEZWX010000029.1, forward strand.
CTGCAGCGCGCTCACCTTCACCCGCGGCGTCATCACGTGCTGCGCGGTCAGCTCGCCGAGGGAGAGCGTCCGTACGAACAGGTCGGCCGTGTCCTGCTCCAGCGCTCCGGCCTGGGCGGAGTGCCGGGCCAGGGAGACCAGCTCACCGGGCGTGCGGGCGGAGGCCAGTTCCTCGGCCGGCTCGACGCCCAGGGCCCGTACGAGCCGGTTGGCGACGGTGTTCAGGGCGGCGATCACCGGCCGGAACAGGCGCGAGAACACGTGCTGCGGGCCGGCGACGAACCGGGCGACCTGCAGCGGGCGCGAGACGGCCCAGTTCTTCGGCACCAGCTCGCCGATCACCATCTGCACGGCGGAGGCGAGCAGCATGCCGACGACCACCGCGATCCCGGAGACGGCGCCCTCGGGGATGCCGATCGCGGTGAAGGGGCCGCGCAGCAGCCGGGCCAGCGCCGGTTCGGCGAGCATGCCGACGACGAGGGAGGTGATGGTGATGCCGAGCTGGGTGCCGGACAGCTGGAAGGACAGTTCCTTCAGGGAGTCGACGACCGTACGGGCGCGCTTGTCGCCGTCGGCGGCGGCCTTCTCGGCCTCCGGACGCTCCACGGTGACCAGGCCGAACTCGGCGGCCACGAAGAAGCCGTTGGCGAGGATGAGCAGGAACGCGGCTGCCAGGAGCAGCAGGGGGATGGTCATGATGCCGCCGCCTGCGGGTGTCCGTGGCGCGGGGCCGCGGTATGTCGGCAGGGGGCGGCGCAGGTACTACAGGACGATCCGTCCATCGCCGGAGAGGGTCACTCCTCGGATAGCAGGGGCCCCGGGCGCCGGGCGGCGCGCAGGGGCGGGGCGCAGCGAAAACGCCTCCGCCCCCAGATTAATCAAGAGGTGGGGCACTACGGCAGGGTGGACGACCCCGAGTTGGCCCCTGATCTTCGCCCGAACGGTTCCGCGCGCGGGCTCAGGACCGCCCGCCGGGGCCGCCGGAGGCGTCGGGGTCGGCGATGGACCGGGCCTCGACCAGCGCCCGCAGGGTGTTCGCGTCGGCGAGGGCGCGCTGCTTGTTGATGCCGGGCTGGATGCCGAGGGCGGGCAGGCTGGTGCCGTCGCTGAGGTTGAGGAACACCCAGGGGTCGCCGGTGCGCAGGTTCACCTTGAGGATCTCCGCCCACTCCAGCCGCCGGGCGCTGGCGAAGTTGACCACGGTCACGCCGGACTCGTCGGCGACGACCTTGGGCCGCGACAGCCAGAGCAGGACGCCGAAGAGCAGCGCCCCGGTGACCACGAAGCTGAGCTTCTCCCCGGGGCTGAGCTGCTCCAGCAGCAGGGCGACCGTGGAGATCACGACGAAGATCACGACACCGGCGGTGAGCAGGACGACCCGGGTGCGGGCCGGCCGGAAGGTGACGGGGAGGGAAGGCAGATCGGACATGTCAGGAAGATCCCACACAGGCGACGGGCGGTCGCCGCTCAGAGCCGGCAGGCGTGGATGGCCGTGGTCAGGATGGCCCGCGCTCCGATGGCGTACAGGTCGTCCATGATCCGCTGGGCCTCCTTGGTCGGCACCATGGCGCGGACGGCGACCCAGCCCTCGTTGTGCAGCGGGGAGACGGTCGGGCCCTCCAGGCCGGGCGTGACGGCGACGGCCTCCTCGAGGTGCTCGGCGCGGATGTCGTAGTCCATCATCACGTAGGTGCGGGCCACCAGGACGCCCTGGAGGCGGCGCAGGAACTGCTGCACCTTGGGCTCGTCGGCGTCGGCGCCGGTACGGCGGATGACGACCGCCTCGGACTTCATGATCGGCTCGCCGAACACCTCGAGGCCGGCGTTGCGCAGCGAGGTGCCGGTCTCGACGACGTCGGCGATGGCCTCGGCCACACCCAGCTCGATGGCGGTCTCGACGGCGCCGTCGAGGTGCACGACGGCGGCGTCGACGCCCTGGTCGGTCAGGTACTGGGAGACGATGCCCTCGTAGGAGGTGGCGACGGTCTTGCCCTTGAGGTCCTCGAGGCTCGCCACCGCGCCCGGCTTGGCGGCGAAGCGGAACGTGGAGCGGGCGAAGCCGAGCGGCAGGATCTCCTCGGCGTCGGCGCTGGAGTCGATCAGCAGATCACGGCCGGTGATGCCGATGTCGAGCATGCCGGAGGAGACGTAGATGGCGATGTCGCGGGGCCGGAGGTAGAAGAACTCGACGTCGTTGACCGGGTCGACGATGCGCAGCTCTTTGGACTCGCGGCGCTGCTGGTAGCCGGCCTCATGCAGCATCTCCGCCGCAGGGCCGGACAGTGAACCCTTGTTGGGGACGGCGATGCGCAGCATGAGGTCGGCTTCCTTTGCGTGAAGGGGTGGGGTAGGGCGGGTGAGGGCGTGCGGCTTACAGGTGCGCGTAGACGTCGTCGAGGGAGATCCCGCGGGCGACCATCATCACCTGGAGGTGGTACAGCAGCTGGGAGATCTCCTCGGCCGCCGCCTCCTTGCCCTCGTACTCGGCGGCCATCCAGACCTCGGCGGCCTCTTCGACGACCTTCTTGCCGATGGCATGGACGCCCTTGCTCACCAGCTCGGCGGTGCGGGAGGTGGCGGGATCGCCCTGGGCGGCCTTGTGCTGGAGCTCGGTGAAGAGCTCCTCGAACGTCTTCTTGGACATGGTGCCGCCCACTCTACGCGGTGTGCCGCACGGCCTAGTGCCACGGTTCAGATACTGAGCGCAGCGTGGCCGCGGTGGCGACCGCCGCCGTGACCGCCTCGTGGCCCTTGTCCTCGCTGGAGCTCTCCAGGCCGGCCCGGTCGAGGGCCTGCTCGTCGTTGTCGCAGGTGAGCACGCCGAAGCCGACGGGGACGCCGGTGGTGACCGACACCTGGGTCAGGCCCTGGGTGACGCCCTGGCAGACGTAGTCGAAGTGGGGGGTGCCGCCGCGGATGACGACGCCGAGGGCGACGACCGCGTCGTAGCCGCGCTCGGCCATGACCTTGGCCGCCACCGGAAGCTCCCAGCTGCCGGGGACCCTGAGCAGGGTCGGCTCGTCGATGCCCATCTCGTGCAGGGCGCGCAGGGCGCCGTCCACCAGGCCGTCCATCACCTTCTCGTGCCACTGCGCCGCGATGACGGCGACCCGCAGGTCACCCACATTGCGTACGGACAGCTCCGGTGCGCCCTTGCCGCTCACGTCTCTCCTCAGTGCCGTTCTTGCCTGTTGCCGCTGGTGGTCGCGGTGCCTGTGGTTACTGGTCGCCGCAGGTGGTGACGGGTGCCGTGTCCAGCCAGGGCAGGTCGTGCCCCATCCGGTCCCGCTTGGTTCGCAGATAGCGCAGATTGTGCTCGCCGGCCGTCACGGCCATCGGGACCCGGCCGGTGACCTCGATGCCGTACCGCTGCAGCGCGTCGGTCTTGTCGGGGTTGTTGGTCATCAGGCGGACGCTGCGCACACCCAGGTCGGTCAGGATCTGCGCGCCGGCCGCGTAGTCGCGGGCGTCGGCGGGCAGCCCGAGTTCCAGGTTGGCGTCCAGGGTGTCGCGGCCGCGTTCCTGGAGTTCGTAGGCGCGCAGCTTGGACATCAGGCCGATGCCGCGGCCCTCGTGTCCGCGCAGGTAGACGACGACACCGCGCCCCTCGGCGTGGATCCGCTCCAGGGAGGCGTCGAGCTGGGGGCCGCAGTCGCAGCGCTGTGAGCCGAAGACGTCGCCGGTGAGGCATTCGGAGTGGACGCGCACCAGGACGTCGGTGCCGTCGCCGATCTCGCCGTGGACGAGGGCGACGTGCTCGACGCCGTCGACGGTGGAGCGGTAGCCGTAGGCGGTGAAGGTGCCGTGCGCGGTCGGCAGGCGGACCTCGGCCTCGCGGCGCACGGTGGGCTCGCTGCCGCGGCGGTAGGCGATCAGGTCCTCGATGGAGATGATCGTCAGGCCGTGCTTGCGGGCGAAGGGGATCAGCTCGGGCAGGCGCAGCATACGGCCGTCCTCGCCGGCGATCTCGACGATGGCGCCGGCCGGGCGCAGACCCGCGAGGCGGGCGAGGTCGACGGCGGCCTCGGTGTGGCCGTTGCGGACCAGCACACCGCCGGAGCGGGCGCGCAGCGGGAAGACATGGCCGGGACGCACCAGGTCGGCGGGCTCGGCGGCGCCGCTCGCCAGCAGCTGGAGCGTGGTGGCACGGTCGGACGCCGAGATGCCGGTGGTGACGCCGTGGGCGCCGGAGGCGTCGACGGAGACCGTGAAGGCGGTCTTCATGGACTCGGTGTTGTCCTGGACCATCTGCGGCAGTTCGAGCCGGTCCAGTTCGTCGCCCTCCATCGGGGCGCAGATCAGGCCGCGGCACTCGCTCATCATGAAGGCGACGATCTCCTCGGTCGCCTTCTCGGCGGCGATGACGAGGTCGCCCTCGTTCTCGCGGTCCTCGTCGTCCACGACCACGACGGGGCGGCCGGCGGCGATGTCGGCGATGGCCTGTTCGATGGGGTCGAGGGAGAAGTCCTCGACGCCGTCGGTGGAGTACAGGATCGGTGCGGTGCTCATGCCGGCGCTCCTTCCAGGGCGGGCTGCGCGCTCCGGCGGGAGCGCAGCCACCAGTCGCGCATGCCCCACAGGACGAGCGCGCCGTAGATGACGTAGACGAATCCGGAGAAGGCGTAGCCGTTGGCGAAGTTCAGGGGGACGCCGACGAGGTCGACCAGCAGCCAGGCGAACCAGAACTCGACCATGCCCTTGGCCTGGGCGTACATGGCGACGACGGTGCCGACGAAGATGTAGGCGTCGGGCCAGGGGTCCCAGGAGAGCTTCGGGTAGGCGGTGAAGAGCAGGGCGACGGCGACGGTGCCGACGGCGGCCGCGCCGACCATCGCGCCGCGCTCGGGCCAGGTCGCGAAGCGGACGGTGATGCGGCCGTCCTCGGCCTTGCCCCGGCCGCGCTGCCACTGCCACCAGCCGTACAGGGCGACGACCATGACGACGACCTGCTTGCCGGCGCTGCCGGTGAGGTGGCCGTAGAAGGCGCCGAAGAGGACCAGTCCGGACAGGAACTGCACCGGCCAGGTCCACACATGGCGGCGCCAGCCGAGGGCGAGGGTGATCAGGCCGAGGATGTTGCCGACCATGTCGGACCAGATGATGTGCTGGCCGAAGAGGCTGAACGCCTCGGAGTTCATCCAGTTCATCGGCCGGCCCCCGGCAGGCGGTCGCCGAGCATCCGCTCGACGTACTTGGCGACGACGTCCACCTCGAGGTTGACCGGGTCGCCGGGCTGCTTGAGGCCGAGCGTGGTCAGGGCGAGGGTGGTCGGGATGAGGCTCACGGTGAAGAAGTCCGGGCCCGCGTCGACGACGGTGAGGCTGATGCCGTCGACGGTGATGGAGCCCTTCTCGACGACGTAGCGGGAGAGGTCGGCGGGCAGGGAGATCTTCACGATCTCCCAGTGCTCCGACGGCTTGCGGTCGAGGATCTCGCCGGTGCCGTCCACATGGCCCTGCACGATGTGACCGCCGAGGCGGTCGCCGACGGCCATGGGGCGTTCGAGGTTGACCCGGGAGCCGACGGTGAGGGCCCCCAGGCTGGAGCGGCTGAGGGTCTCCGCCATGACGTCGGCGGTGAACTCGTCACCCTCGTGCTCGACGACGGTGAGGCAGACGCCGTTGACGGCGATGGAGTCCCCGTGCTTCGCGCCCTCGGTGACGACGGGCCCGCGCAGCCGGAAGCGACAGGCGTCGTCGAGGGTCTCGACGGCGGTGATCTCGCCCAGCTCTTCGACGATTCCGGTGAACACTTCCCGGGTCCTCCTGCCTCATGGGGGCACGGACTCCGGGGCTGTCGATGACGACAGAGATCACGGGCAGGAACACCGGGGGCGACGCCGGACAGACCCGTCCACCAGGACGAGCGAATACGGCGGCGCGCATGGATGCCCGCCCGCCGCGCACTGCCTCCCATCCGGACTTTAACCGTCGGTCCAGGAATTTCACCTGGTCAACCGGTCACTGGAGGTGACCGGGTCGCGGACTGTAACCGCCGGTTCGGACTTTCACCGACCCCGGAGTGCGCTGCTTTAGGTACAGGGCCAGTGTGCCACGGCCGGTACTCGTCCATAGGGGTGATGCATGTGGAGTGGCTCACAGGTCGATCATGCGGTCCCTTGGTCCGTACCTGTTGACACATTGGTCTAGTCCTCCCTATGGTCGGCGCAACTTCCCAGCGGACAGGCCGTGTTGCCGTCGGCGGGAGCGGGCCGCCCCGCGTACGGGGCCTGCCGGGCCGCCCGCGCAGACGGGCCCGGCGGCGGTGACGACGGCCCTTGCCCGCCGCCGGGTCCTCCCAGGTCCGGGCGCCGGTCCTCCCCTGCCCGGGCGTCACCCCGTCTGACAGGGTGAGGACATGACGACCGCGCTCGCCGAGGAGTTCGAGGCCCACCGCCCCCGTCTGTTCGGTCTCGCCTACCGCATGCTGGGCTCCGCCCAGGAGGCCGAGGACGCCGTCCAGGACGCCTATCTGCGGTTCAGCGGCGCCGAGCGCGCCGAGATCGCCCATCCAGGGGCCTGGCTCGCCAAGGTCGTCACCAACCTGTGCCTCAACCGCCTGACGTCCGCCCGGGCCCGGCGCGAGAGCTACGTCGGCGCCTGGCTGCCGGAGCCCGTCGCCACCGGGGACGGCACGCTCGGCCCCCAGGAGTCCGCCGAGCAGCGCGAGGCGGTGACCGTGGCGCTGCTGGTCCTGCTGGAGCGGCTCACCCCGACCGAGCGGGCGGTGTACGTGCTGCGCGAGGCGTTCGGCTACGGCCACCGCGAGATCGCGGACGTCCTGGACCTCGGCGAGGCCAACTGCCGCCAGCTGCACCGGCGGGCGCTCAAACGGCTGGAGTCGGCCGAGAGCCGGTTCCGGCCGACGCCCGACCGTCAGCGCGAGCTGGTCGCCTCGTTCCTCTCCGCCGCCCGGGACGGCGACCTCGCCCGGCTGGAGAAGCTGCTCGCCGACGACGTGACCTGGTGGAGCGACGGAGGCGGGAAGGTCAGCGCGGCCCTGCGGCCCGTCCGGGGCCGGGAGAAGGTCCTGCGTTTCCTGCTGGGCGTCTCGCTCAAGTACGGCGCGGACATGGACTTCGCGGTCGCGGAGGTCAACGGCGCGGACGCGGTGCTCCTGCGCAGCGGCGACACGCTGTACGGCGTGGTCGCCTTCGAGTACCGCGACGGTCTGATCACCGAGGCGTGGGCGGTGATGAACCCGGACAAGCTGGAGTTCGTACGCCGTCAGCTCGACCGGCCGTAGAAACCTGTCACATTCTCGCGGGCTGTCCGGTCCCAGCCGGTGAAGGGCGCTCCGTCCGGGAGTGCCCGGCGCCGTGAAGGAGCTGAACAGCATGACCACGATCCTGGTGACCGGCGGCACCGGCACCCTCGGCCGGCTCGTCACCGAGCGGCTGCTCGCGGGCGGCCACGATGTGCGCGTGCTCAGCCGGCACACGCAGCCGTACGCCGCCGATCTGCGCGAGGGCGGTCCCGCACTGGACGCGGCCGTGGCGGGCGTGGACACGATCGTGCACTGCGCGAGCAGCCCGCGCGGCGACGAGCGCGCGGCCGCGAACCTGATCGCGGCGGCGCGGCGGACCGGGGTGGGGCATCTGGTGTACATCTCGATCGTCGGCGTGGACCGGGTGCCGTTCGGCTACTACCGCTCCAAGTTCGCGGTGGAGAAGCTGGTGGAGGAGTCCGGCCTCGGCTGGACGCTCCTGCGGACGACGCAGTTCCACGATCTGGTGGTGCAGGTGCTCGGGACGCTGGCGAAGTCCCCGGTGATGCCCGTGCCGGCCGCTCTGAGTGACCAGCCGATCGAGGTGGCGGAGGTCGCCGGCCGGCTGACCGAGCTGGCCCTCGGCGCACCCGCGGGCCGGGTCCCCGACATGGGCGGCCCCGAGGTGCGCACCCTTCAGTCGCTGGCCCGCGCGTGGCTGAGGGCGACGGGGCGGCGGCGCCCCGTCGTGCCGGTACGCCTGTGGGGCGCCGCGTACCGGGCCTTCAGGGCAGGCGGTCACCTCGCGCCGCACCAGGCCGTCGGCAAGGGCACGTTCGAGGAGTACCTGGCGAAGCGCTACGGCGACGCGGCGGCGCGCTGAGGCGGACCGGCGGTCCTCCCGGGCCGAGCGGGACGGCCGCCCGCTACCCCTGCGGACCGGCGAACAGCTCGTCCTGCGTGCGTTCCCGGGCCGTCAGCAGAGCGCCGCGCAGGACGGCGCCGCCGCCGAGCGTGCTCGCCCGGACCTGGGTGGGCAGCGGCGACATCGCGTCGAGGCGTTCCTGCACGCGTCGCGCCAGGGTCTCTCCCCCGGCCTGCCCGAGTTCGCCGCCGAGGACCAGGCAGCCGGGGTCGAGGACGGCCACGACGGAGGCGGCGCCGACGGCGATCCGTCCGGCGAGCTCGTCGAGGAAACGGTCGGCGGCGCCGGGGCCCGCCGCCTGCCGGGAGGCCGCCAGCGCGGCCCGCACGATCGCCGCGCCCACCGGTTCGCCCTCCCGCGCGGTGCCGCTCAGCCCGTACTCCGCGGCCAGCGCGGCGACCGCCGCCGCGCCCGCCAGGGAGTGGAAACCCCCCTCGCAGCCCGTCGCCGACGGCAGTCCCGCCGTGCCGGGCACCGGCAGGAACCCGATCTCCCCGGTGCCGCCCGAGGCGCCCCGGCGCAGCGTCCCGTCGAGGACGACGGCGGCGCCGGTGCCGTGGCCGAGCCAGAGCAGGACGAAGGTGTCCCGGTCGTGGGCGGCGCCGTCGCGCTGTTCGGCCAGGGCGGCGAGGTTGGTCTCGTTCTCGACGCTGACGCGGGCGTCGGGCAGGCGCTCCTGCAGGGCCGCGACCAGGCGGCGGTGCCAGGCGGGCAGGCCGCTGGAGTCGCGGAGTTCGCCGGTGGCGGGGTCGATGAGGCCGGGCGCGCCGATGCCGACGGTGTGCAGCCGGTCGGCGCCCGCCTCCTTCACCGTGCGCTCGACCAGGGCGACCGCCTGCTCCACCGCCGGTCCCGTCCCGCTCTCGCCGGCGATCGGCGCGGACGCCTCGGCGAGGACGCGGCCGACCAGGTCGGCGACGAGGACGGTGACGCCCTCAGTGCGCACGTCGAGCGCGGCGAGGTGGGCGCGGTGGGCGACGATGCCGTACACCTTGGCGTTGGGGCCGCGGCGCTGTTCCCCGGCCTCGCCGACGACGGTGATCAGGCCGGAGACGGTGAGGCGCTCGACGAGGTCGGCGACCGTGGGCCGGGACAGGCCGGTCAGCTCTTTGAGCCGGGCGGCCGTCAGCGGGCCCTCCTGCTGGAGCAGCCGCAGGGCGAGCCGGTCGTTGATGGCCCGGGCGGTGCGCGGTGATGCGGGCATGGCCGCATGGTATCCGCTATCTATCAGGCAGGGTTCCTGATAGTTTGCTGCGGCGCGGTGGCGGCACCGCCGGCGCCCAGCGGGGCGACGCAGATGTCCGGGAGGGGCGGGAGTATGAAGGCTGTGTCCTACGACCAGCGCGCTGTGCGGCGGGCCCGGTACGCCGTGGCCGCCGTGTTCGCCGTGCACGGCGCGGTGACCGGCTCGTTCGCCACGCGCGTGCCGTGGATCCAGGAGCACGCGGCGGTGAGCGCGGGGCAGCTGGGCCTCGCCCTCGCCTTTCCGGCGCTCGGCGCGTCCCTGGCGATGCCGCTCGCGGGCCGCATCAGCCACACCTTCGGCGCCCGCAACGCCCTGCGCGGGCTGATCGCCCTGTGGACGCTGTCGCTCACCCTGCCGTCCCTCGCCCCGAACCTGCTCACCCTGTGCCTGGCGCTGTTCGTCTACGGCGCGACCGCGGGCATGGCCGACGTGGCGATGAACGCGCTCGGCGTCGAGGTGGAGAACCGGCTCGGGCGCTCGATCATGTCGGGCCTGCACGGCATGTGGAGCGCGGGCGCCCTGGCCGGCTCGGCCGCGGGGACGCTGGCCGCGCATCTGGGCGCCGACGCCCGGGTGCACCACGCACTGGCGGCCGCCGCGCTGACCGTGCTCGGGATCGGGGCCTGCACCTGGGTGCTGGACCTGCAGCCCGCCGAGGACGAGGAGCCGCCGCCGCGGTTCGCGCTGCCGCCGAAGTCCGCGCTGCTCATCGGCGCCATCGGGTTCTGCGCGGTGTTCGCCGAGGGCGCGAGCCTGGACTGGTCGGCGGTCTATCTGCGGGACCGGCTGGAGAGTTCGGCGGGGCTCGCGGCGGCCTGCACCACGGGCTTCACCCTGACCATGGCGGTGGCCCGGATCGCCGGCGACAAGGTCGTCGACCGCTACGGCTCGGTGCGCACGGTCCGCGCGGGCGGCGTTCTCGCCGTGCTCGGCGGGCTGCTCATCGTCGTCTCCCGCCAGCCCGCCTCGGCGATGGCCGGGTTCGCGCTGATGGGCCTCGGCATCGCGGTCGTCGTCCCGCTGTGCTTCGCCGCGGCGGGCCGCAGCGGCCCCAACCCCAGCCAGGCCATCGCGGGCGTCGCGACCATCACCTACACCTCGGGACTGGTCGCGCCGGGCGCCATCGGCGGGCTGGCCCAGGCGACCAGCCTGGTGGTGTCGTTCGGTCTGGTGACCCTGCTGGCCTGCGGTCTCGCGGTCTTCGCCGGCGTCCTTCGGGCGGGTGACCGAGGCCGGCCGACCGTCAGCCGTCCGTCGGACGCAGCAGTTCCCGACCCGCGGCCCTGAACGTCTCGCTCCACGGCGCCGGGCGCAGTGTGTCCGCGTCGAGCCGGACCAGCACCCGGCTGCCGCGCGCGTACGTCGTCGCCCCGTCGGCCGAGCAGAAGCGGAAGCCGTAGGTGAGGCCGGTGGTGCCGAGCCGCTCCAGCCACAGGTGGACGGCGTACACGCCGGGGCGGGTGACCGGGGCGTCGTAGGTGATCCGCAGTTCCTTCACGGCGTTGCAGGCGTCGCCGGCCGCCGCCCAGTCGCCCTCGAAGACCAGGCCGTGCTCCTGCCACAGCTGCGCCCAGGCCCGCTCGACCATCAGCGGGTATCGGGCGTTGTGCAGCAGGCCGAGCGCGTCCAGGTCGTCGAAGTGGACGGTGACGGGGATCAGCCGGCCGTACGACAGGGCGGGGGCGATCGGGGCTTCGGCGGTCACGGGTGGGTCTCCTGTGGTGGACGATTCAACCAACCCATCCTAAGCGGACGCTCAGTCCGCGCTCCGGGCGGGACGCCGCCCGGCGGCCGGGCCCCCGCCTGAACGGGGACAATGGTCGGCGGCCCACCCGCACGACGAAAGCGAAACCCACCATGGATCTCGGCGTCCGCTGGAAACTGCACGGCGACGGACGCACCCCGGCCCCCGGAGCGGTGGTCCGGCCCGACGAACGGCTCTCCTGGCCGCGCACGATCGGCCTCGGCGCCCAGCACGTGGTGGCGATGTTCGGCGCGTCCTTCGTGGCGCCCGTGCTGATGGGGCTCGACCCGAACCTGGCGATCATGATGTCGGGCATCGCGACCGTGGTGTTCCTGCTCGCCACCCGCGGCCGGGTGCCCAGCTACCTGGGCTGCTCGCTGTCGTTCGTCGGCGTCGCCGCCGTCATCCGCGCCCAGGGCGGCACCAGCGCCACGGTCACCGGCGCGGTGTTCGTGGTCGGCGTGGTGCTGTTCCTGGTCGGGCTCGCCGTGCAGAAGTTCGGCGCCCGGATCATCCACGCGGCGATGCCGCCGATCGTGACCGGCGCCGTCGTGATGCTGATCGGCTTCAACCTCGCCCCGGTCACCGCCTCGACCTACTGGCCGCAGGACCAGTGGACCGCCCTGCTGGTGATGCTGTTCACCGGACTGGCCGTGGTGTGCCTGCGCGGTTTCTGGTCCCGCATCGCGATCTTCCTCGGCCTGGTCTTCGGCTACGGCATCTCCTGGCTCTTCGACCGGGTCTTCGGCAGGATCCACTCCGTCGACGCGAGCGGCAAGCTCACCGACCACTGGCGCCTGGACCTCTCGGGCGTGCACAAGGCCGACTGGGTCGGTCTGCCGTCCTTCCACGGCCCCACCTTCCAGTGGTCGGCGATCCTGGTCGCGCTGCCCGTCGTCATCGCGCTGGTCGCGGAGAACGCCGGACACGTCAAGGCGGTCGGCGAGATGACCGGCGACCCGCTCGACGACAAGCTCGGCACCGCCATCTCCGCCGACGGCATCGGCTCGATGCTGTCCACCGCGGTCGGCGGCCCGCCCAACACCACCTACTCCGAGAACATCGGCGTGATGGCCGCCACCCGCGTCTACTCCACCGCCGCCTACTGGGCCGCCGCCGGCTTCGCCCTGCTGTTCGGTCTGTGCCCGAAGTTCGGCGCGATCGTCGCCGCCATCCCGGGCGGCGTGCTCGGCGGCATCACCGTCATCCTGTACGGCATGATCGGCCTGCTCGGCGCGCAGATCTGGCTCAACGCCGGGGTCGACCTGCGCAACCCGCTCAACCTGGTGCCGGCCGCCGCCGGCATCATCATCGGCGTCGGCAACGTGACCATGAAGTTCACCGACACCTTCTCGCTCAGCGGCATCGCCCTCGGCACCCTGGTCGTCATCACCGGCTACCACGCCCTGCGCGCCTTCGCCCCCGCCCACCTCAAGACGCAGGAACCACTGCTCGACGAGGGCACCAGCTCGTACGGCACCGAGGACGGCGACGGCTCCCGGCCGGCCCCGTGACGGCGGCTCTCAGCGCGCCAGGTCGTAGGCGTACGACGGCGTGAACGCGCCCGGCGCGCCCGCGCAGCCGTCCGACTCCCCCGGCAGCTTCACCCACAGGTAGGCGTCGATCCGCGCCTCGCCCGTACGCAGGGTGGGCGTCCGGCCCAGCTTGCGGCCTGCCGGGTCGCACCACGCGCCGTCCGCGGGGGCGCCGTTGCCGTTGCGGCTGGTGTCGATGACGGCGCCCAGATCCGCCGGACCGCCGAGGGCGTCCAGCACCTGCCGGTCGTAGACGATCTCGTCGGCCGTGCGGTGGAAGTTGGACACGTTGCTGAAGACACCGTCGGAGGAGGCGGGAGAGGCGGCGCCCGCCTGCCGCAGCAGTGCCGCCTGCTCGGCCGGGGCGCGCCAGCCGGAGTGCCCGGCGTCGTAATAGACCCGGGCCCGCGGGTTCGCGGCCTTGAGCACGCGGCCCGCGCGGGCCAGCGAGGCGAAGCGGGCGGCCCGGTCGGCGGCGGACAGGCAGTCGGACTGGGCGATCGCGTCCGGTTCCAGGACGACGATCACCTCGCCGGAGCCCAGCCCCGCGGCGAAGCGGTCGATCCAGCCGCCGTAGGCGGGCAGGCCGGGTGCCCCGCCCTCGGACGCGCCGCCGCAGTCGCGGCCCGGGATCGCGTACGCCACGACGACCGGGACCCGGTCCTGCGCGGCGGCGCCCGCGGTGACCGCGCGCACTCGGGAGGCGATGGTGCCCGGGTCGTGGTCGGTGAACCAGACCGCGGCCGGCTGGTCGGCGATGCGGGAGGCGATGACCTCGGTGCGCGGGTCGCCGGGGTGGGCGCGGACCCAGTCCAGGACCTGCGAGCCGGGGTGCCGGTAGAGGCGGGTGGGGAGCGCGGGTGCGGCCCGTCGCGTCCTCGTCCCGGTCGGACCGGGGGACGGCTTCCCGGATGCCCCGGCGGACACCTGCGGGGCGGGCACCGCCGAGGAGGGCGCCGCCGAGGCCGGCGGTGGCGGGGCCGGTGCCGGACGGACGTCGGCCCGGGTCGCCCGGGTCGCCCGCGGCCGGGCCGCGTCGGCGCCCCGTCCGTCCTCCAGCGCCGACATCGTCCCGGTGACGGTGCCGACGGCGACCACCACGGACGCCGCCGCCACCATGACATGGCGCCGGGCGGCTCGCCGGCGCCGGGCCCGTCGCGCGGCGAGCCGCTGCGCACGTAAGCCGGACACGCTCCCACTCCCCCCTCGCTGCGGCCGCTCCCCCACGGCAGGCGCGCCGGGCGCGGTGGGCCCGTTCCCCCGTTCTGGGGAAGCAGCGGGCCCGCCGGCACTGCGGCCAGCCTAGGACTGGGACCCTGCCTGCATGGCGCAGTTGGAACAGTTCACCACTCCCGTCGACGCGGTCGTCTCCCGCATGCGCGCGCTGGACGCGGCTCTGCCCGTGTGGGACGGCGTGGGCGTGTTCAACCGTGTCTATCTCGCCGTCACCGAGGAGGTCGGGCGGCGCATCGGCACCGGCGCCTTCCCGGACCGGCGGGCCGCGATCACGCTGGACGTGCTGTTCGCCGAGCGGTATCTGACGGCGGTCGAGGCGGACGGGGAGGGCCGCCGGGCACCGGCGTGCTGGCGCCCCCTGCTGCAGCTGCGCCGCCATCCCGGGGTACGGCCGCTGCAGTTCGCCCTCGCGGGCATCAACGCGCACATCGGCCACGACCTGGCGCTCGCCGTGGTGGACGCCTGCCGTAGCCTCGGCTGCGCTCCGGCCGAGCTGGAGGACGAGTACGACCGGGTGGGTGATGTCCTCGTGTCGCTGGAGGAACGCATCCGCGAAGAGCTGATGCCGGGGCCGGACCTGTTGCAGATCGCCGACCCGCTCACCCATCTGCTCGGCTCCTGGAGCCTGGAGCGGGCCCGGGACGCCTCGTGGTCGGCGGCGCGTGCGCTGTGGGCGCTGCGGCTGCTGCCCGAACTGGCCGGGGAGTTCGCCGAGCGCCTCGACGCGGCCGTGGGCTTCGCGGGCCGCATGATGCTCACCCCGCTGCCCGCCTGAGCGTCACCCGACGGGTGCGCGGGCCGCGCGGCCGGGCGCGGCCCGGCCCCCGGGCCCGGCCGCCCCGCCGAGCACGTGGACCGACAGGTGTGCTCCCGTGGGCCGCTGTACGTTGGCCGATGGGGCACTCCGACCGCGAAGGAGCAATCAGCCATGGCCATCCGTCTGGGACTCGGTCTTCCCCAGCACCGGCAGTACGACCTCGCCAAGGACGTCACCGACGTGGCGCGCGCCGCCGAGCAGATCGGATACGACAGCCTGTGGGTGTACGAGCGGGCGCTGGTCCCGGAGAACCCCACCCAGGGCCTGTACGGCGTCCCCGGCCTGCCCTGGCCCGACTTCTACCGCGGCATGGCGCACCCGCTGGTCACGCTGACGCTGGCCGCGGCGGTCACCGAACGGGTCGGGCTGGGCTCGGGCATCCTCGTCGCGCCGCTGCACGGGCCGTTCCAGCTCGCCAAGGCCCTCGCGACGCTGGACGCGGCGAGCGGCGGCCGGGTGATCGCCGGCCTGGGCTCCGGCTGGTCGACCGACGAGTTCGCCGCCGCGGGCGTACGGCCCTACGCGGAGCGCGGCCGGGTGCTGGACGAGGCGATCGACGTGTGCCGGGCGGTGTGGGGCCCGGACCCGGTGAGCTACGACGGCCGGGTCACGAAGCTCGACGCGGCCGTGGTCGGCCCGAAGCCCGCCCGGCCGATCCCGATCCTGGTGGGCGCGGCCGGCACGAAGGCGCTGACGCGCGTCGTGGACCGCGCCGACGGCTGGCTCCCGGTCGCCATGGGCGTGGACGCCTACGCCACGGGCTGGAACCAGCTCCAGGACATCGCCTCCGAGCGGGGCCGCAGCCAGCCGATCCTGCGGGTGCCCCGGGTGAACGCCATGTACAGCGCCAAGCCGTACGACGGCGACGACCGCCGCCCCTTCCAGGGCGACGCCGACCAGATCGTGACGGACCTCGCGGCGTTCGCCGAGGTCGGCATGGACGAGGTCCTGATCGACCTGCAGACCACGCCGCGCGACGCCCGGGAGCTGAAGGACGTCGCCGCGGAGGTCTACGAGAAGGCCCGGGCGGCCGGGTTGTGAGGCCGGCCGCGAACTTCGGTCAGTCCTCGGGCAGTTCGACGGGCGCGATCTCGTCGTAGACGTCACCCGGGCCGGGGTTCGTCGCGTCGGTCTCGCCGCCGAAGTGGTGCATGACGCCCCAGACCGCGTTCAGCGCGGTCTGGATCGCGCCCTCGGCCCAGCCGGCCGTCCAGGAGATGTCGTCGCCCGCGAGGAAGATGCCGCGCTTGTCCTCGGGCAGCCGGTCCTGCATGAAGTGCGTGAACAGGCGCCGCTGGTAGCGGTAGTGGCCGGGCAGGTTGGCCTTGAACGCGCCCATGAAGTAGGGCTCGTTCTCCCAGGAGACCGTCACCGGGTTGCCGATGATGTGCTTCCTGATGTCGACCTTCGGGTAGATCTCGCCGAGCGACTTCAGCATGACCTCCATCCGCTCGTTCGCGGACAGCGGCAGCCACTTCAGGCTGTCGTCGCACCAGGTGTAGGACAGGCAGATCACGGCGGGCCGGTCCGGGCCGTTGTCCAGCAGGTAGGTGCCGCGGGTCATGCGGTCGGTCAGCGTCATCGACATGACGTCCCGGCCGGTGTCCTCGTCCTTGTCCAGCCAGAACGGCCGGTCCACGGGGACGAAGAGCTTGCTGGACTCCATGTAGTGGGTGCGCTCGATCGCCGTCCAGTGGTCGATCGGGAACAGCGAGTCGTCGCAGGCGATCTTCGACAGCAGCATCCAGGACTGGGCGGTGAAGACGGCCGCCTTGTAGGTGCGGATGTCGCCGTTCGCGTCGGTGACGGTGATCTGGTTGCCCGCGGTGCGGTGCAGCCGGGTCACGGCGGGCTTCGGCTCGCCGTCCGCGTGCAGCGACTTCAGCGAGGTGCCGTACGGCCAGTGGACGATCTTCTCCGGCTCGCGCTCCCACAGGCGCAGCGGCAGCTGCTGGGAGCCGCCGACGATGCCGCGGTGGTGGTCGTCGGCCTCGGTGTAGACGACGCGCAGGATCTCCAGGATGGAGTTCGGGAAGTCGGTGTCCCAGCCGCCGGTGCCGAAGCCGACCTGGCCGAATATCTCGCGGTGTCGGAAGGACTTGAACGCCTCGGAGTCGCAGAGGAAGCCGTAGAAGGTCTGGTTGTCGAGCTTCTCGACGAGCTGGGCCCAGATCTCACGGATGCGCGGGACGTCCCGCTCGCGCATCGCGCGGTTCATGTCGGAGAAGTCGGCGCCCTCTTCGAGGCACTTGTTCCAGGCCTCGGCGACGTCCCGGTACACCTGGGGAAGGTCGTCGACGGTCTCCGCGTAGTGCGACTCGCCCTTGAGGTCGACCACGGTGGAGGGGGTGGCCTCGGCGAGCGGGTTCGGGAACGGCTTCGTCTCCAGGCCCACCAGGTCGATGTAGTGCTGCAGGGCGGTGGAGGACGGCGGGAAGCGCATCGCGCCCAGCTCGCAGTTCAGCGACTCGTCGCAGCCGTCGAAGCCGACGGTGCGCAGCCGGCCGCCGAGCTGGTCGGCCTCGTAGACGACGGGCTTGAGGCCCATCTTCATCAGCTCGTACGCCGCGACGATGCCGGACAGACCGCCGCCGATGATCGCGACCTCGGTGCCGTGCTCGGTCGCCGGGACCTGGCCGAGGCCCGCCGGGTGGGCCAGGAAGTCGTCGTAGGCGTAGGGGAAGTCCGGGCCGAACATGGTGATCGGCGGCTGCTGCTCGTCGGTGTGCTCGACGGCGTTGGGCACCGTGGACGTCATGGGGTACGGACTCCTTGCGCGGGGTGTTTCGGGGAGGGCTCGGGGTTTCCCGGGTGGTTCAGACGAGGGACCCGTACAGGTCCGGGCGGCGGTCCTTCAGGTACGGGTTGTTCTCGCGGGAGGCGGCCAGGAACGCCGGGTCGGCGTCGGCGAACACCAGCTGCTCGGTGCGGCCGGCGCGGGCGCGGGCGACTCCGTCGGGGCCGGCGAGGGTGGAGAGGCCGACGAACTCGAACTCGTCCTCCTGGCCGACCCGGTTGACGTACGCGACGTACATCTGGTTCTCGAAGGCCCGCACCGGGATCATCGACTCGGCGACGAACTGGAAGGGGTGCATCTGCGCCGTCGGCACGAGGAGGAGGTCGGTGCCGGCGAGGGCGTGGGCGCGGACGTTCTCCGGGAACTCGACGTCGTAGCAGATCAGCAGGCCGACGGTGAGGCCGTTCAGCTCGACCTGGACGAGCTGGTCGTCGCCGGGGGTGAAGTGGTCCCGCTCGTAGCAGCCGAAGAGGTGGGTCTTGCGGTAGTTCGCGCGGCGGGTGCCGGTGGCGTCGATCAGCTGGGCGGAGTTGTGGACGGTCTCGCCGTCGCGCTCCGGGTAGCCGTAGACGATGGCCACGCCGTGCCGGGTGGCGATCTCCGCGATCGCGTCGGCGGAGTCGCCGTCGGCGGGCTCGGCGAGGCGGGCGATGTCGTCGCCGATCGCGTAGCCGGTCAGGAACATCTCCGGTGCGGTCAGCAGCGCGGCTCCGGCGGCGGCGGCGCGGCCCGCGGCGTCGTCGAGCACCTTGAGGTTCTCGGCGACGGATCCGGGGCGGCCGGAGCTCTGGAGCAGGGCTGTGCGCATGCGTGTTCCTCACCGGTACGGAGGGGGTCGGGGGCCTTCTAGACGGTACGGTCGGCTGCGCGGGCGGGACAAGGCGTCGCCGTTGCGCGGCGGTGAGCGGAATGTTGCGTGGGGTGGGGGGTGGGCGGCGAATCGTTGCGCGGTGCCATCCGGCGGTGCGTTGTCGTCTGTGGGTTCGTTGTGGCTGGTCGCCGTCGACTGCGGGTTCGTTGTGGCTCGTCGCCGTGGACTGCGGCTTCGTTGTGGCTTGTCGCCGTTGCCTGCGGCTTCGTTGTGGCTTGTCGCCGTTGCCTGCGGCTTCGTTGTGGCTTGTCGCCGTTGCCTGCGGCGGCCTGTGCGGGTTTGTTGTGGCTGGTCGCGCCGTTCCCCGCGCCCCTTTTGTGCCTGCGGCGGCCCGTCGCGGTGCGTGGTGGGCTGGTGTCGCACCTGCGGTTCGTTGTGGGTCGGGGCCGGGGTGGGGGGTGTCCGTCCTCGGTCCGGCCGGCCGTTTCCGACAGGGGTGCCCTGTGCCGGTGCCGGCCGCTGCGGGCGGACACCCCCCACCCCGTCCCCTCACCGCCGTACGCGGCTGCCGGCAGTCGTCGCTGCGGGTGCCTGCCCCCGCAGCAGCAGCGCTGATGTGAGGAGGTACGGCGCCGCCAGTGCCGCGAAGGTCACCGCGTGGCTGGACTGGGTCGTCAGGGCCGCGTAGGTGCCGTAGACCGCGATCGTGGTCAGGTCGGTGCCGAGGCCCGCCAGGGACGTCACCGTCGCGCGGGTGGTGTCGTCCAGGCGTCGCTGGAGACGGGCGTCGGCCAGGACCGTCGCCAGTTGGAAGGCGCCGAAGGAGAGGGCGATCAGGGGCAGCCCGGCCGGGGCCCGGGCCAGCGCGCCCGTGGACAGGGCCAGCGCTCCCGCTGCGAGCACCGTCGCCAGGCCGCGTGAGCCCAGGCGGGCGCACGGGCCGGTGAGCAGGCCGCCCGCCGTGGCGCCGGCCCAGATGAGGAGGAGGAAGAAGGGGACCGACACCTCCGGCACCCCCGTCTCGCGGACCAGCAGCGGTGTGTACTCGTCGAGCGCGCCCCAGATCGCCGACACCGCAGGGACCAGCAGCACCGCCGCCCGGACCCGGCGGTTCGCGCGGACCGTCGCCAGGCCGGAGCGCAGGATCGCCGACCAGCCTTCCGAAGGCCCCGCGGCCGTGTGCCGGTGTTCCGGGAAGCCCGTGGCGACGGCGGTCGTCAGCAGGCAGGCCAGGACGCTGGCCGCGCCGACCGCCGGGTAGCCGCCGGCCCGCAGCACGGGTCCGGCCAGAGCCGTCGCGGTCATCACACCGAGCAGTCCGGCCGCCCGGGCGCGCCCCATCAGCCGGGGATAGCGGTCGGCCGCGCCGAGCCGGTCGAGCTCGTCGTGGATCAGGGCCTCCAGGGCACCGGAGGCCAGGGCACCGCGGGTGCCCCACAGGACGAAGCCGAGGGCGAAGGACCAGTACGCCGGGTGCAGCACCCACAGGGTGAAGCCGGCCGCCGTCAGCAGCGGGCCGAGCCACAGCAGCAGCCGGCGGGAGACCGCGTCGGCCCAGGCGCCGGAGGGGACCTCCAGCAGGACGCCGGTCGCCGACCAGAGCGCGAACAGGGAGGAGATCTGGCCGACCGACAGGCCGGTGTCGGTGAAGAGCAGCGCGTACACGGGGTAGAGCAGGACGCAGTCGTCCAGGAACGCGTACGCGTACAGGGTGAGCGCGAGCCGTTGCGCGCGTGAGTGAGTCATGAGGCCTTCCCGCAGGGACCGATCGGACGCCGGACGTGCGGCGTCCGAGGCGGCCCTCGGGAGGCGCGGCGGGAGGATCAATGTCGCCAGGTCATGGCAGCGATGGTAGGCCCGGCGGGCGCGGGCGTACAGGTGGTTCCCGGGGAGGAGGCGCCGGGCCCGCGTCTCCGCCGTACGGGGGAAGGGGTCGGTCCGGTGGAGGAGGTGGCACGTGGCGGCCTCGCGGGAGACTGCCGGGGAGGAGCCGACTGCCGTGCGAAGGGGCCCTGTGATGAAGGACGCCGAGATTCTCGCCCTGCCGTTCGTCGACGAGCACTCGGTGCTCGTGGCGGCGGAGCCGGACGCCGTCTGGCGCGGGCTGGGTGAGGTACTGGAGGGCTCCGGGGGCCGCTGGGGGCGCGTGGTGCGGCTGCTGGGGTGCGCCGACCGTGCGGCGTCCGGGCCCCGGCCGCCGGCCCAGGGGGCGACGCTGCGCGGCTTCCGGGTGGCCGTCGCGGACCCGGGGCGGGAGTTGACCTTGGTGGGGCGGCACCGGTTCGCGTCGTACGCGCTGATCTTCCGGCTGGAGGCGGTGGCTTCCGGTCACACGAGGGTGCGGGCCGTCACCCGGGCCCGGTTCCCCGGGCCGGCGGGGTCCGTCTACCGCCGGCTCGTCATCGGCTCGGGCGCGCACGCGCTGGTCGTGCGGCGCATGCTGTCGGCGGTGGGCGAACGCGCCCCGAAAGGGGCGCGGGGAACTGCGCGACCGGCCACGACGTAGCCGCGGACGACCGACGACACGAGCCCGGCGTCACCGGCGGAGCGTCACGTCGGGGAGCCCGACGAGAAGCGGCGCAGCAGCGGGGAGAGGACGAGGACCGACTTCGTGCGTTCCACGAACGGCTCTCCCGCGATGCGCTCCAGGACGCGCTCGAAGTGGCGCATGTCGGAGGCGAAGACCTGGGCGACGGCGTCCGCGTCGCCGGTGACGGTCGACGCGGCCACGACCTCCTGGTACCGCTCCAGGCCCCGCTTGATGGTGTCCGGTGAGGTGTTGCGGCGGCAGTAGATCTCGACGAACCCCTCGGTCTCCCAGCCGAGGGCCGCCGGGTCGACGCGGACGGTGAAGCCGGTGATGGCTCCGGTGGCCCGCAGCCTGTCCACGCGCCGCTTGACGGCGGGCGCGGACAGGCCGACGAGCTGCCCGATGTCCGCGTAGGAGCGGCGGGCGTCCTCGGCGAGGGCGTGCACGATGCGTTCGTCGAGATCGTTCAGCACGGGCGGTTGTTCACTTCACTTCTGGTCAGGCACGGCGAGTCGGGAGCGGCGGTAGCCGTAACTGAAGTAGAACACGAGCCCGACGGCCATCCAGACACCGAAGACCACCCAGGTGACGGTGGAGAGGCTGCCCATCATCCAGACGCAGAAGGCGAAGCCCAGGGCGGGCAGGACCGGGGACAGCGGCACGCGGAAGGTGCGGTTCATCTCGGGGCGGGTGCGGCGCAGGATCACTACGGCGACGTTGACCAGCGCGAAGGCGAAGAGCGTGCCGATGCTGGTGGCGTCGGCGAGCTGGCCGAGCGGGATCGCCGCGGCGAGGACACCGCAGAACAGGGAGACGATCACCGTGTTGGCGCGCGGCGCGCCGGTCTTCGGGTTGACCTTGGCGAAGATCTTGGGCACCAGCCCGTCGCGGGACATGGCGAACAGGATGCGGGTCTGGCCGTAGAGCACGGTCAGGACGACGCTGGCGATGGCGATCACCGCGCAGAACGCCAGCAGGGTGCCCCAGAAGCTCTGGCCGGTGACGTCCGTCATGATCTGGGCGAGCGCGGCCTCGGAGTCGTTGAACTTCCGCCACGGCTTCGCGCCGACGGCGACGGCGGCGACCAGCACGTACAGGGCGGTCACGATGACCAGGGAGAGGATGATCGCTCGGGGCAGGTCGCGCTGGGCGTTCTTGGCCTCCTCGCCCGCGGTGGAGGCGGCGTCGAAGCCGATGTAGGAGAAGAACAGCGTGGCGCCGGCCGCGCTGACGCCGGCCATGCCGAGCGGCATGAAGTGGGAGTAGTTGCCGGACTTGAAGCCCATGAAGCCGATGGCGCAGAACAGGATCAGCGCGGCGATCTTCACGCACACCATGATGGTGTTGGCCCGTGCGGACTCCTTGGCGCCGCCGAGCAGGAACACCATGGCGAGGACGACGACGATGAGGGCCGGCAGGTTGAAGATGCCGCCGTCGACGCCGGGCGGGTTGGCGAAGGCGGCCGGGATGGTCACGCCGATGGTGCCGTCCAGCAGCTCGTTCAGGTACTCGCCCCAGCCGACGGCCACGGCGGCGACCGAGACGCCGTACTCCAGCAGCAGGCACCAGCCGCAGACCCAGGCGATCAGCTCGCCCATGGTGGCGTAGGCGTACGAGTAGGAGGAGCCGGCGACCGGGATGGTGCCCGCCAGCTCGGCGTACGACAGGGCCGAGAAGAGGGCGGTGAGGCCGGCTATGACGAACGACAGGGTGACGGCCGGGCCCGCCTTGGGGACGGCCTCGCCGAGGACGACGAAGATGCCGGTGCCGAGGGTGGCACCGATGCTGATCATGGTCAGCTGCCACAGCCCGAGGGAGCGGCGGAGGCTGCCTCCCTCTCCGTGGCCGCCCTCGGCGACCAGGCGCTCCACGGGCTTGCGGCGCATGAGGCCGCCCAGCGGGGAGACGGGGGCGGTCCGGGTGGTGCTGTTCTGCGGGGGTGCGCCTTGGTCGAGCACGCGCGGCTCCTTATCGCTGCCGTTCAGGGGGCGGAGACCGGCGGCACCCCATCCCACGGGAACCACCGAGCGGGGTCCCCGCCACACCACGTTCAGCGCGACACTCTATGAGGCCGGACGTTGCCGCTGTAATGCAGCAACCTTGCGTGCATCCGCATGATCGTTGCGTTGCTCCGGGTCGGACGGGTTTTCGTTGCGCCAGGGGTTTCGACCATTGCACATGCACCCGTTTCAGCAGGTCGCGAGCCGCTTGACGAGGAAGGTGCACGGGTCGACGCGCGCACGGGTCTCGCCGTCGTCGTCCTGATACGTCCAGCGGTCGAGGTAGTCGGTCAGCGGGCGGTAACCGAGCCGCGCGTACAGCGCGGATGCGCGCCGGTTGTTCCGGGCGACGCCCATGCCGGTGCGTGGCACGCCGCGCTCGCGGGCGAGGTCCTCGGCCGCCCGGATCAGGGCGCTGCCGATGCCCCGGGAGCGCAGGTGTTCCGGCCAGACGGCCAGCCCGTTGAGTTCCGGGCAGCCCGGCGCCGCCCGGCGCACCTCGGGGGCGCCGCAGCCGATCCAGCGCATCTCCGCGTGCCCGACGGGCCGTCCCTCGAGCCAGGCGACGAGATAGGTGCCCTGCCCGGCCTGCTGGCGGGCGTAGCGCACGGCGTGGGACGAGGACGCGCCCGGGGATCCGATGTGCTGGTCGAGGAGGGCCACGTCGGCGGCCCTGCAGACGGTGATCTCCATACGACGACGGTACGGCCCGGGGACGCGAACGGCCCCCGTTTTTCAACGGGGGCCGAGACTGCCGGAGTTGGCGGGTCAGCTCCAGCTGGCGTGCAGCGGCTTGCCCTCGGCGTAGCCGGCGGCGCTCTGGATGCCGACGATCGCGCGGTCGGCGAACTCCTCCAGGTTGTTGGCGCCGGCGTAGGTGCAGGAGGAGCGGACGCCCGCGATGACCGAGTCGATCAGGTCCTCGACGCCCGGGCGGGCCGGGTCGAGGAACATGCGGGAGGTGGAGATGCCCTCCTCGAACAGCGCCTTGCGGGCGCGGTCGTAGGCCGACTCCTCGGACGTGCGGTTGCGCACGGCGCGCGCGGAGGCCATGCCGAAGGACTCCTTGTAGGCACGGCCCTGGGCGTCGTGCTGGAGGTCGCCCGGGGACTCGTAGGTGCCGGCGAACCAGGAGCCGATCATGACGTTGGACGCCCCGGCCGCGAGGGCCATGGCCACGTCGCGGGGGTGGCGGACGCCGCCGTCGGCCCACACGTGCTTGCCGTACTTCTTCGCCTCGGCGGCGCACTCCAGGACGGCGGAGAACTGCGGCCGGCCCACACCGGTCATCATGCGGGTGGTGCACATGGCGCCGGGGCCGACACCGACCTTGATGATGTCCGCGCCGGCGTCGATGAGGTCCTTGACGCCCTCGGCGGCGACGATGTTGCCCGCCACGATCGGCACCTGCGGGTCGAGCGCGCGCACCAGCCTGACGGCGCTGATCATCGACTCCTGGTGGCCGTGCGCGGTGTCGATGACGAGGGTGTCGACGCCCGCGTCCAGCAGCTGCTTGGCCTTGCCCGCGACGTCACCGTTGATGCCGACGGCGGCGGCGATGCGCAGCTTGCCCTTCGCGTCCACGGCCGGGGTGTACAGGGTGGCGCGCAGGGCGCCCTTGCGGGTGAGGATGCCGGCGAGGCGGCCGTCCTGGTCCACGGCCGGGGCGTAGCGCCGGTTGTGGTGGTCGAGGGTGTTGAAGGCCTCGCGCGGGTCGATGTCCGCGTCGAGCAGCAGCAGGTCCTTGGACATGACGACCTCGAGCTGCGTGAAGCGGTCCACGCCGGACAGGTCGGCGTCGGTGACGACACCGATGGGCCGCTGCTCCTCGTCGACGACGACCCCGGCGTTGTGCGACCGCTTGGGCAGCAGGGCGAGGGCGTCGGCGACGGTCTGGTGGGGGGCCAGCACGATCGGGGTGTCCAGCACGACGTGGCGGCTCTTGACCCAGGAGACGACCTCGGTGACGACCTCGATCGGGATGTCCTGCGGGATCACCACGAGGCCGCCGCGGCGGGCCACCGTCTCGGCCATGCGGCGGCCGGCGATGGCGGTCATGTTGGCGACGACGAGCGGGATGGTGGTGCCCGTGCCGTCCGGGGAGCTGAGGTCCACGCCCTGACGCGAGCCGACCGCGGAGCGGCTCGGCACCATGAAGACGTCGTCGTACGTCAGGTCGTACGGGGGCTGGATGTCGTTGAGGAAACGCACGTGCTGCACATCCCAGTCGTTCAGAGGTGACCCCCTGGCAGGTGTGCCAAGGGGAAAGAGCACGTACTTCATTCTCCCACGCCGGCCGGACCCCGGGGCACAGTCGGTTCGTCCAGGCTGGTCAGGGGCGCCTTTGGAGGATCATCCGAGGACGAGTGCCACCGTGACGGCAGTGGCCTGTGAGAACACCTCCCGCGCCGTGTCCCACTCGTCGGGGCGCGCCTGCGCGTACGGCCGCCAGTTCCGCACGACGACCAGCGGCTCGGCGTCCCCGGGCCACAGCCCGGGGTCGGAGAGCACGTCGGCGAGGGCGTCCCAGTTGCGGCCGAACCAGTCGGGCAGCCGCAGGTCCCGGGCGCAGCGGTCCATCAGGGCCGCCTTGTCCGTGACCCCGCCGAGGTCCAGGGTGACCAGGGCCTGCGTCATCTCAGTACCGCCCTGAACGAGTCGTAGTGGTCGTCGGTGTAGTACGTCTCGCCGCCCTGTCCGGTGACGAGGCGCCGGGCCCCGCGGTCGCGCGAGCCCGGCGTCGGGACGGTGTACTCGTGGTAGTAGCCGCGCGGTTGCCGCGGCAGCCGCCCCTCGACGTTGCCGAAGACGACCCCGTCCCTGGTGTACGGGAAGGGGCCGCCCCGGTCGATGAGGACGAGCGTGCGCCGGGCCTCGGCCGGCAGCTCGGCCGCCTTGACGGTGGCCATGCCCTTCGCCCAGGGCGGGCCGGTCGAGGTGCCCTGGGCCGGGGAGCACCCGACCAGCAGGGCGAGGACGCACAGCAGCACCCGGGGGACACACCGCAGCAGCATGCCCCTGATGCTGCCACGGCCGGCCCCGTCCGACGCGTCGTCAGACCCCGTCGGGGTCCGCGCGGTTGAGCGCCGGCTTCGGCGTGGGGCCCGCGGTCATCAGATAGTCGGCGGCGGAGGTGTCCGTCACCAGGCTGGTGACGAGTCCGGACCGCAGCACCGCGTCGATCGCCGACGCCTTGCGCTGCCCGCCCGCGATCGCCACGACCTCCGGGATACGGCGCAGCTGGTCGGCCTTGACCGTGATGCACCGCTCCCCCAGGTCCCGCCCGACGCGGCGGCCCTCGGCGTCGAAGAGGTGCGCGGACATCTCGGCGGCCACGCCGAGCGAGGCGTAGTGGGCGCGCTCCTCCTCGGAGAGCATGTCGTGCACGGTGGAGATGCCCGGCTCCCAGGAACCGATGGAGACGCAGGCGACCGTGACCTTGTCGAAGTACTCGAAGGCCCGGGCGATCCCGGTCTGGTTGCGCAGCGCCGCCGCGGTGGCCGCGTCCGGCAGCAGCATCGGCGCGTAGATGGGGTGGGCGTCACCGCCGGAGACCTGTGCGGCGCGGCGCACGGCCTCCACCGAGCCGCGCTCGGCGGTCCCGGCGTCGTACACGCCGGTCAGCTGCACGACCGTGCAGGGCGGCAGCCGGTCGAGGGCCGCGGCCATGTGGATGGTGGACCGGCCCCAGGCCAGGCCCAGGACGTCCCCCTCGTTCACCAGCTCGCCGAGCAGGTCGGCGGCGACCTCGCCCAGGTTCTCCGGGTCGGGGGTCTCCTCCGACTCGGGCGGGGACTCGACCACGACGGCGTGCCGGAGGCCGTAGCGGGCGCGGAGCGCGTCGGAGCGCTCGGCGTCCAGTTCGGCCGGCACGCGGATCTCGATGCGTACGAGGTCGCGTTCGAGGGCCGTCTCCAGGACCCGGGCCACCTTGAAGCGGCTGACGCCGAACTCCTCCGCGATCTGGATCTTGGACTTGCCCTCGAGGTAGAAGCGGCGGGCCATGGCCGCCGCCTGCACCAGCTCAGCGGGTCCCATCCGCATGGCTGACCGGCCCGCCGACATACCCGACACGGCGTTCTCCTCACTGCTGTTCACACTCTGGATTCGCCGTTCATCCTTGCAGATCCGGCGCGGTCGATCAGCCCTGATGGCGGTCGTTCACGTATCCGTCGGTCAGTGGTCGCATGCCCAGCTCGCCTCGGCGGTGGCCGACTCCGCCCGGCGGCGCAGGGCACGGACCGCGTCGGCGGGGTCCTGCGCCCCGTAGACGGCGGACCCGGCGACGAAGACGTCGGCGCCGGCGTCGGCGCACCGCTCGATGGTGGACGCCGAGACTCCGCCGTCGACCTGGAGCCAGAGCTGGAGGCCGTGCTTGCCGATCAGCTCACGGGTGCGGCGGATCTTGGGCAGCATGATGTCCAGGAAGGCCTGCCCGCCGAAGCCCGGCTCGACCGTCATGATCAGCAGCATGTCCAGTTCGGGCAGCAGATCCTCGTACGGCTCGATCGGCGTCGCCGGCTTCAGCGCCATGGAGGCGCGGGCGCCCTTGGCGCGGATCTCCCGGGCGAGCCGCACCGGCGCGGCGGCCGCCTCGACGTGGAAGGTCACGGACCCGGCACCGGCCTCGACGTACTGGGGCGCCCAGCGGTCGGGGTCCTCGATCATCAGGTGGCAGTCCAGCGGGGTGTCCGTCGCACGGGCCAGGGACTCCACGATCGGCACGCCGAGCGTGAGATTGGGGACGAAATGGTTGTCCATGACGTCGACGTGGAGCCAGTCGGCTCCCTCCACCGCCTTCGCCTCGTCCGCGAGGCGGGCGAAGTCGGCGGACAGGATGCTGGGGTTGATCTGCACGGCCATGGCCTAAGCCTGCCATGCCCCGTGTCGGTTGCGAGCACCGGTGGCGGCGGCGAGGGTGGTTTGTAACCCGCGGACCGTTCGCGGCCGGTCGCGCGGTTCCCGCAGCTCCTCTCGCAGGCGCGCACCTGGGGAGTCGGCATGACAACGAAGCGGAACATCGCCCATCTCGTCTGCGGCCGGAAAGCGAAGTGGGTCGTCGTCGCGCTGTGGCTGCTCGTGCTCTTCGTGGTGGCGCCCCTCGCGCAGAAGCTCACGGACGCCCAGGACAACGACGCCCAGTCGTGGCTGCCCGGCTCGGCGGAGTCGACCCAGGTGCTGAACCTCTCCGAGGACTTCCGCCCGGAGCAGATCCCCGCCGTCGTCGTCTACGCCCGCGACGGCGGCCTCACCGTGCGCGACCGGCAGCAGATCACCCAGGACGTGGCCCAGCTGCGCACCCTGCACGACCACGGCGTGCGCGGGCTCGAGACCCGCGGCCCCCTCTTCGACCGGCCCACCGCACCGCGGGCCGCCCAGATCTACGTGCCGATCACGATGGACGCCTCCGGCTGGCAGCGCATCTCGCCGGCGGTCGACTCGATCCGCGACCGGGTGGGCGACGGCGGCGCCGGACTCGCCGTGCACATCACCGGGCCCGGGGGGACGTCGGCCGACTTCGCCAAAGCCTTCGAGGGCATCGACTCCACGCTGCTGTTCTCGGCGATGGCCGTGGTCATCGTGATGCTGCTGCTGACCTATCGCAGCCCCGTCCTGCTCTTCGTGCCGCTGATCAGCGTGGTGGTCGCCCTGTTCACCGCCCAGGCGCTGATCTACCTGCTGGCCCGGCACGCCGGCCTGACCGTGAACGGGCAGAGCGCGGGCATCCTGACCGTGCTCGTCTTCGGCGCCGGCACGGACTACGCGCTGCTGCTCGTCGCCCGTTACAGAGAGGAGCTGCGCCGGGCCGAGGACCGGCACGTGGCGATGCGCCGCGCCCTGAACCGGGCGGGCCCGGCGGTCCTGGCCTCGGGCGCCACGGTCGTCCTGAGCATGCTCGTGCTGCTGGTGGCCGAGATGAACTCGACGCGCGGCCTGGGCCCGGTGGCCGCGATCGGTGTGCTGGTCGCCCTTCTGACGATGCTGACGCTGTTCCCGGCCCTGCTGGTGTGCCTGGGCCACTGGATCTTCTGGCCGGTGATCCCGCGCTTCGGCTCGGCCGATCCGACCGAGCGGGGTGTGTGGGCCCGCATGGGCCGGCGGATCGCCCGGCGTCCGCGCCTGGTGTGGAGCGTGACGGCGGTGGTGCTGGCGGTCCTGTCGCTCGGACTGCTGCAGCTGCGGGCGTCGGGCATCCCGAACGCGGACGCCTTCACCAACAAACCGGACTCGATCGTCGGCCAGCAGGTGTCGGCCCGCTACTTCCCGGCGGGCACCGGCGATCCCCTCGTCGTCGTCTCCGACGCGGCGCAGGCCGAGCGGGTGGGCCGCACGGTCGCGGCGGACCCGGCGGTCGTACCGACCAGCATCGGCGTGCCGCCGGGTGCCGCGCCGGTGCACGACGGCAAGGTGCTGTTCGAGGCCACCATGCGGGACCCGGCCGACAGCTCCGCCGCGAAGGCGACCGTGCAGCGGGTCCGTGACGCCGTGCACGCCGTGCCCGGAGCCGACGCGCGGGTGGGCGGCGGCACGGCGGCCCTGCTGGACATGGACAACGCCCAGACCCACGACAACTACCTGGTCATCCCGCTCGTCCTGACCGTCGTGCTGCTCGTGCTCGGTGTCCTGCTGCGCGCGCTGGTGGCCCCGCTGCTGCTGGTCGGCACGGTGGTGCTGTCGCTGGCCTCCGCACTGGGCCTGAGCGCGCTGGCGTTCCGGCACGTCTTCCACTACGCGGGCGAGGACGTGTCCTTCCCGCTGTTCGTCTTCGTGTTCCTGGTGGCCCTCGGCATCGACTACAACATCTTCCTGACCACCCGCGTCCGCGAGGAGGCGATCCGCCAGGGCACCCGGCCGGGCGTGGTGACGGCCCTCGCCGCCACCGGTGCCGTGATCACCTCGGCGGGCCTGGTCCTCGCGGGCACCTTCGCGGCGCTGGGCACCCTGCCCATGGTGGGCTTCGCGGAGATCGGCTTCGCGGTCGCCCTCGGCGTCCTGCTGGACACCCTGGTGGTCCGGTCGGTGCTGGTCACCTCACTCCTCCTGGACGTGGGCAGGAAGGTGTGGTGGCCGCACCGCCTGGCAGACCGCGACGGTACGCCCGTACCGAGACAGACCGAGGTCAGCCGGTCCGGCGGATGAGCGCCAGATACATGGCGTCCGTGCCGTGGAGGTGGGGCCAGAGCTGGATGTCCGGGCCGTCGCCGAGGTCCGGCACGTCCGGGAGGAGGGGGCGGGCGTCGAGCAGCTGGGTGTCCGGGAACTGCTTGAGCACGTCGGACACGACGGCCCTCGTCTCGGCCAGGTGCGGGGAGCAGGTGGCGTAGCCGACGACGCCTCCGACGCGTACCGACTCCAGGGCCGTGCGCAGCAGGCCGCGCTGGAGGGGTGCGAAGGCGTCGAGGTCCTCGGGGCGGCGGCGCCAGCGGGCCTCGGGGCGCCGGCGCAGGGCGCCGAGGCCGGTGCAGGGCACGTCCACGAGCACCCGGTCGAAGCTGCCGGGGCGCCAGGCCGGCCGAGTGCCGTCCGCGGCGATGACCTGGTACGGCCCCGGGTTGCCGGCGAGCGCCTTGGCCACCAGGCCGGCGCGGTGGGGCTGCTTCTCCGAGGCCAGCAGCAGGGCGTCGCGCTCGGCCGCGAGGGCGCCGAGGAGGGCGGCCTTGCCGCCGGGGCCCGCGCAGCCGTCCAGCCAGAGCCGGTCGCGGCCCTCGACGGGCGCGTTCGCGAGCGCCAGCGCGACCAGCTGGCTGCCTTCGTCCTGTACGCCCGCGCGTCCCTCGCGCACGGCTTCCACGGCCCCCGGCTCGCCGCCCTCGGTGAGCCGCACGGCGTACGGCGACCAGCGGCCCGCCACCGCGGCCTCCTCGCGCAGCAGCTCTTCGGCGGTGGCCCGGCCGGGCCGGGCGACCAGGGTGACCTCGGGCCGCTCGTTGTCGGCCGCCAGCAGCCGCTCGATGCCCTCACGGCCGCCGCCGAGGGAGTCCCAGAGCGCGGAGACGACCCAGCGCGGGTGCGCGTGCACGACGGCGAGGTGGTCCTCGGGGTCGTCGTCGTAGGGCGGGGCGACCTCGGCGAGCCAGGCGTCGAAGTCGCGCTGGGCCACCTTGCGCAGGACGGCGTTGACGAACTTGGCCCGGCCGTCGCCGAGCACCACCCGGGCGAGCTCCACCGTCGAGGACACGGCGGCGTGCGTCGGGATGCGGGTGCCGAGCAGCTGGTGCGCGCCGAGGCTCAGCACGTCCAGCACCGGCGGGTCCACCTCGCGCAGCGGCCGGTCGACGCAGGCCGCGATGACGGCGTCGTACGTGCCCTGACGGCGCAGCGTGCCGTAGACCAGCTCGGTGGCCAGGGCCGCGTCCCGCGCGTCGAACTTCTCGGGTCCCTCCTGCTCCCGCGCCTTGCGCAGCAGCGGGGGCAGCACGAGGTTGGCGTAGGCGTCGCGCTCGTCCACCGCGCGCAGCGCCTCGAAGGCGAGGATGCGCACGGGGTCCCTCTGAGGACGGCGGTAGGGCTTGGCGGGCTTGCGCGGCCTGCGGGAGGTGCCGGGGGTGTCGCTCACGAAAAAGGTGCTCCGGATGTCAGAACGGGCTGTCCGTCCAGCCTACGTCCCGCAGGTCGCCGCGTTACGCGCCGAGGGTCTCCCCCGCGCCGATCCGCACACCGCGCGCCCAGTCCGCCGCGCGCATCGGCTTCTTGCCCTGGGCCTGCACCCACAGCAGCTCCACGGCGTGCGAACCGGTACCGACGTGGACGTGGTTCTTGCCGATGTCGAGGGCGCCGGGGGCGAGGTCGGTGCGGTCGGTCAGCAGCGCGACCTGAATGAGCTTCAGCCGCTCGCC
Source organism: Streptomyces sp. NPDC028635 (assembly GCF_040637635.1). Classification (NCBI taxonomy): domain Bacteria; kingdom Bacillati; phylum Actinomycetota; class Actinomycetes; order Kitasatosporales; family Streptomycetaceae; genus Streptomyces; species Streptomyces sp. NPDC028635. The sequence continues at coordinate 33,648 of NZ_JBEZWX010000029.1, forward strand.
GCGGAAGGTCGTCCAGGCGCCGGGGGCCGGGGTGCAGCCGCGCACGATCCGGTCGACGCGCAGGGCGGGCGCGGCCCAGTCGACACGGGCGTCCTCGACGGTGATCTTCGGGGCCAGGGTGACGCCCTCGGCGGGCTGCGGTACGGCCTTCAGCGTGCCGTCCTCGATGCCGTCCATGGTCGCGGCGAGCAGCCCGGCGCCGGCGAAGGCGAGCCGGGTGAGCAGGTCGCCGCTGGTGTCGGTGGGCCGGATCTCCTCGGTGACGGTGCCGTAGACGGGACCGGAGTCGAGTCCCTCCTCGATGAGGAAGGTGGACGCGCCCGTGATCTGGTCGCCGGCCATGAGGGAGTGCTGCACGGGGGCGGCGCCGCGCCAGGCGGGCAGCAGCGAGAAGTGCAGGTTGACCCAGCCGTGCGCGGGGATGTCGAGCGCGGCCCGGGGCAGCAGGGCGCCATAGGCGACGACGGGGCAGCAGTCGGGGGCGATCTGCTTCAGCCGCTCCAGGAACTCCGGATCGCGCGGCTTGACGGGCTTCAGCACCTCGATCCCGGCCTCCTCCGCCCGCTCCGCCACGGGTGACGCCACCAGCCTGCGGCCCCGCCCGGCCGGCGCGTCGGGCCGTGTGACGACGGCGGCCACCTCGTGGCGCCCGGAGGCGAGCAGAGCGTCCAGAGCGGGAACGGCGACCTCGGGGGTACCGGCGAAGACGAGCTTCATGGGCGGGTTCGAACCTCTCGGACGACAGACGTGCGACGGGCAGCGCACCAGTCTATGACCATGCCGGGTCAGCCGCCGTGGCCCATCGTCCGAGGGCCGCCGTCGAGCGCCGCGGCCGATCGTCACCGGGGCTTCGCCGGTCGCGTGGCCGATCGTTCCGGGGGCCTTGCCGGTCGCCAGGGCCGATCGTTTCAGGGGCTCGCCGAGCGCCGTGGCCATCGTTCCGGGCGTCGCCGAGCACCATGGCCATCGTTCAGGGCTTCGCCGAGCACCATGGCCATCGTTCAGGGCTTCGCCGGGCACCGTGGCCATCGTTCCGGGCTTCGCCGGTCGGCCGTGGGCGGCAGGGCCGCCCTCCAGGGGCGCAGTCATATGCCCGCACGCCCCCACTGCGTGACCCCCGGAGCGATCCCGCGTTGGTCAAGAAGGAGTTGACCCCCTTCTCTTCATCGCCGGTTCGAGAGGCTTGTTCATGGCCGACCACGCAACCCACGACGCCCAGGCCCGGGCCAGCCTGCACTTGCTGGTGCGGGACATCGAGCGGGTCCGCCGGCAGGTGGACGCCCTGCGCACGCTCACCGCTCAGCTGGGCAACGTCTACCGCCCGCGCCGCTCCGGCCCCTCCACGGGGTTCGTCGTCTACGGACGCGCTCCCGCCCCGACGGTCCGCCTCGCCCAGGAACTGCGGGACAGCGTCGAGACCCTCGTGACGGCCGCGGTCGACTTCGACCGCTCACTCGGTTTCTCGTGGGACGCGGTGGGCTCCGCGCTCGGCGTCACCAAGCAGGCCGTCCACCGGCGTTACGGCTCGCGCCGCGCCCCCGCGCAGACCGCGACCGAGGCCGAGCGCGCCCCGGAGTCGGCGGGCAGCCGCACGGTGAACGTGGGCACGGGCATCCCGGTCGTGCCCACGGTCCCGGCCGCCCGCTCCATGCCGACCCAGCCGACGGCGGGCAGCACCTCCCTTCGGGACGACGCCAGGCCGACGACAGCGTTCCCCGCCCCGCGCAACGGCTGACGCCCGCGCGGCGCCCGCGTGCTGTGGCACGGACCAACACCGTCAACTGCCCTTCCGGAGTCTCCGGGAGGGCAGACGGCTGTCCGATGCCGGGCGGGGCGGTGCGCGCCCGGCCACTCACCCGATGCGCGGCGGACCGGTTCCCCGGAGGGTCACCCGATGTCCGGCGGGTCGATCCGTACCCAGACCGGCTCGCCGCCCCCTCGCGCCATGCGCGCCGCCTGCGCGGCCTTCAGCGCGGCGGCCAGTGCCGCCCCGCTGCCCGGGGGCACACGGATCAGCGCCCGCTCCCAGTGCTCTCCCGGTGGCGGCGCACCGGGCCGCCGCTGCCGCCCCGGTGCGGTGACCGGAACGGGGACCGGTCCCAGCACCTCCGCCGCCTTGGGCAGGTCCACCGCGCCGAGGAAGTCCGTCAGCGCCGCCACCGGTCCCGACACCGCCGCCATGCGCGACACCGGCGGGAAGCCCAGTTCGGCCCGCTCGGCGAGTTCGCGCACCGCGTGCCCGACGGGGTCCCAGCGCACCAGCGCCTGCACCGGCCGCGCGGTGGCCTCCGCGACGACGGCGACGGTCCCGCCGGCGCTCTGCGGCCGCACCAGCGCGGCCGCCGCGATCCAGCGCCGCAGCGCGTCCTCCTCCGCACGCAGATCGGGCCGGCCGAGCATCGCCCAGCCGTCCAGCAGCAGCGCCGCCGCGTAGCCGCCCTCGGCGACGGGTTCCGCACCGGGCGTGCTCACCACCAGCGCGGGCGCGGCCGGCACGGTGTCCAGGACATGCTCGCGGCCCGAGGTGCGCACCGGGACGGCCGGGAACGCCCGGCCCAGCTCCTCGGCCGTACGCCGTGCTCCGACGACCTGGGCGCGCAGCCGGAAGGAGCCGCACTCGGGGCAGTGCCAGCGCGTCTCCTCGCGCCCGCACCAGCCGCACCACAGCGACCCGCCGCCGCCCGCTCCGTCCCGCGCCTCCAGCGGGCCCGCGCAGTGCCTGCAGCGCGCGGGCTCACGGCACTGCGCGCAGGCCATCCGGGGCACGTAACCGCGGCGGGGCACCTGCACCAGCACCGGACCGTGCCGCAGTCCCTCACGGGCCACCTGCCAGGCGAGCGTCGGCAGCCGGGCCGCGCGGGCGGCCTCGTCCCGGGCGAGGTCGCTGTCGCCGACGGTCCGTACGAGCGGCGCGGCGGTCCGCACCTGCTCGCGCAGGGCGACGACCGGCCGGGCCCAGCCGCTCTCCACGAGCTGCGCGGCCTCCACGGTGCAGCTCCAGCCGCCGAGCAGGAAGGCGCACTTGTCCTGGGCGGCGCGCAGCAGCAGTACCTCGCGGGCGTGCGGCTGCGGGGCGTGCTGTTCGCTGTGGCTGTCGTCGCCGTCGTCCCAGAGGGCGACCAGGCCCAGGTCCCGTACCGGCGCGAACATGGCGGCACGGGTGCCGAGCACGGCTCGCACGGACCCGCGGCGCACGGCGAGCCACTCCCGGTACCGCTTCTCCGGCCCGGCGTCGGCGGTGAGGACCGCGTGCCGTCCCTCGCCGAGCAGGGCGGTCAGGGCGGCGTCGACGCGGGCCACGGCACGGCCGTCCGGCAGGACGACGAGGGCACCGCGTCCGGAGGCCAGCGTGGCGGCGACGGCGCGGACCAGCTCGTCGCTCCACTGCGGTCCCGGCAGCGCGTTCCACACCGCGCGCGGCGCGTTCCCCGCGGCGAGCGCCTCCAGGAAGGCGGCCCCCCGCTCGTATCGGACCCAGGAGCCCGGCTCGGGGGCCGGTGGCGGGGGCAGCGGCTCGGGCGAGGGCCGCTGCTCGGCCCGCGCGCTGCGCGGCGGTACGGCGAGCTGCAGGACGTCGGCGAGGCTGCCCGCGTACCGGTCGGCGACGGCCCTGGCGAGGGAGAGCAGCTCGGCGCCGAGCACGGGTTCGGGTGAGACGACCTGGGCGAGCGCGGCGAGGGGTCCGGAGTAGTCGGACTCGGGGAGCCGTTCGATGAGGAAGCCGTCGATCAGTCCGCCGCCCTCGCGCCTCCCCTCGCGCACCCGGTGCCGCCCGGCCCCGAAGCGGACGCGCACCCGCACGCCGGGCTGCGCTTCGGCGTCCAGCTCGGCGGGCACGGCGTAGTCGAAGTACCGGTCGAGGTGGAGCACGCCCTTGTCGACGAGGACCCGCGCGACCGGCAGCGTGGGCGCGAGTGCGGCGCCCCGCCAGGTCCGCGGCTTGGCCCGCGGCTCCTTGGCCTTGCGCACGCCCTCCCGAATGAGCGCGAGCTGCTCCGGCGGCGCCCCCTCGGCGCCCCCGCCACCCGTCCCGTTCTCGCTGCTCACGCTTGCATTCTTACCAAACCCCACTGACAGCGACGCCCACCCGCACCCTCCCCCTCCCGGCACCGGCCGCCCGCGCCCCCTCCCAGCACCAACCGGTCCCCGCCCCCACCCCACCGGGCGCCAGCCCGCACCCCCGCCCCGGACAGCTCCGCACCGCCCGAAGGCCCGGCGCCCAGGCCCCGGGCCCAGAGCGAGCCACGGCAAGCACATCCCGGCCACCCCAGGCGCAGAGCGACGCACGGCAACCGCGTCCCGACCGCCCGGGGCGCGGACCGGTGCACGCCCGGCGCAGCCCCGAGGACACCAGCAGGATCCGCCGGCGGGCGGCCCGGGGACACGCCGGAGGCCCGGCTCCCCCACGGGGAACCGGGCCTCGGTGACGCCGGACGCCGCTTACAGGCCGGCGGCCTTGCGCAGCGCGTCCACGCGGTCGGTGCGCTCCCACGTGAAGTCGGCCAGCTCACGGCCGAAGTGACCGTACGCGGCCGTCTGGGCGTAGATCGGGCGCAGCAGGTCCAGGTCGCGGATGATCGCGGCCGGACGCAGGTCGAAGACCTCGTCGATGGCCTGCTCGATCTTCTCGACGTCGACCTTCTCGGTGCCGAAGGTCTCCACGAACAGACCCACCGGCTCGGCCTTGCCGATCGCGTACGCGACCTGCACCTCGCAGCGGGACGCGAGACCCGCGGCGACGACGTTCTTCGCGACCCAGCGCATCGCGTACGCCGCCGAGCGGTCGACCTTGGACGGGTCCTTGCCGGAGAAGGCGCCGCCGCCGTGGCGGGCCATGCCGCCGTAGGTGTCGATGATGATCTTGCGGCCGGTGAGGCCCGCGTCGCCCATCGGGCCGCCGATCTCGAAGCGGCCGGTGGGGTTGACCAGCAGGCGGTAGCCCTCGGTGTCCAGCTTGATGCCCTCGTCCAGCAGGGCCTTCAGCTCCGGCTCCACGACGAACTCGCGGATGTCGGGGGCGAGCAGCGACTCGAGGTCGATGTCGGAGGCGTGCTGCGAGGAGACCACGACGGTGTCGAGGCGGACCGCCTTCTCGCCGTCGTACTCGATGGTGACCTGCGTCTTGCCGTCCGGGCGCAGGTAGGGGATCGTGCCGTTCTTGCGCACGTCCGAGAGGCGCTTGGACAGGCGGTGCGCCAGGAAGATCGGCAGCGGCATCAGGGTCGGCGTCTCGTCGGACGCGTAGCCGAACATCAGGCCCTGGTCGCCCGCGCCCTGCCGGTCCAGCTCGTCCTCGTCGCCCTCGACCCGGGTCTCGTAGGCCGTGTCCACGCCCTGTGCGATGTCCGGGGACTGGGCGCCGATGGACACCGACACACCGCAGGAGGCGCCGTCGAAGCCCTTCTTGGAGGAGTCGTAGCCGATCTCGAGGATCTTGTTGCGGACCAGGGTGGCGATGTCCGCGTAGGCCTTGGTGGTGACCTCTCCGGCCACGTGGACCAGGCCGGTGGTGATCAGCGTCTCGACGGCGACACGGGAGGACGGGTCCTCGCGCAGGAGCGCATCGAGAATGGTGTCGCTGATCTGGTCAGCGATCTTGTCGGGGTGACCCTCGGTCACGGACTCCGAGGTGAACAGGCGACGGGACACAACGCTCCCTGGGGTTGCAGCGGCTGCTGGCTGATCGGTGGCGGACGGGCCGGGGGCTGCGCCCGGCGTCGTCCGTGAACAGTTTATCGGTCAGGCTCGGTCACCGGGTCACGTGTCTCGCCACTCGGGAGCCGTGTGACCTGCGGCACGGGCATTCTGCCGAATGCCGAGCGGGCTTGACCAGGGTGGCTCCGTACCCGATGGGGTGGGTCGCGGACGCCAACTGGCCGAACGCGGGTCAGTCGAGGCGCTCGGCCACGAGGTCCCACACGGTGTCGGCGAGTGCCTCCTTGGGGCCGTACGGGACGGGCGTCTCGCTGCCGTCGGCGCCGAGCACGACCGCCTCGTTCTCCTCGGAGCCGAACGTCTTGCGCTCACCCACCTCGTTCACCACGAGCAGGTCACAGCCCTTGCGGCGCAGCTTGGTGCGGCCGTTGGCCAGGACGTCGTCGGTCTCGGCGGCGAAGCCGACGACCACCTGGCCGGGCCGGGCGCGGTCGGCGGAGATCTCCGCGAGGATGTCGGGATTGCGCACCAGGACGATCGGCTCGGGCTCCTGGCCGTCCTTCTTCTTGATCTTCCCGGCGGCGTAGGTGGCCGGCCGGAAGTCGGCCACGGCGGCGGCCATCACGACGGCGTCGGCGTCCGCGGCGGCCTTGAGCACGGCCTCGCGCAGCTGGACGGCGGTGCCGACGGGGACGACGTCCACGCCGGCCGGGTCGGGCAGCGCGCCGGTGTTGGCGGCGACCAGGGTGACCCGGGCGCCGCGCGCGGCGGCGGTGCGGGCGAGGGCGTAGCCCTGCTTGCCGGAGGAGCGGTTGCCGAGGAAGCGGACCGGGTCGAGGGGCTCGCGGGTGCCGCCGGCGCTGATCACGACGTGCCGTCCGGCGAGGTCGGGCTCGCGCACCCCGCGGGCCAGGACGCGGCGGCACACCTCGAAGATCTCGGCCGGGTCGGGCAGCCGGCCCTTGCCGGTGTCGACGCCGGTGAGCCGGCCGACGGCGGGTTCGATGACGACGGCGCCGCGCCGGCGCAGCGTGGCCACGTTCTCCTGGGTGGCGGGGTGCTCCCACATCTCGGTGTGCATGGCGGGCGCGAAGACGACGGGGCAGCGTGCGGTGAGCAGGGTGTTGGTCAGCAGGTCGTCGGCGAGGCCGTGGGCCGCCTTGGCGAGCATGTCGGCCGTGGCGGGGGCGACGACCACCAGGTCGGCCCGCTGGCCGATGCGCACGTGCGGGACCTCGTGGACGGCGTCCCAGACCTCGGTGGAGACGGGGTTGCCGGACAGCGCCGACCAGGTGGCCGCGCCGACGAAGTGCAGTGCGGAGGCGGTGGGGACGACGCGGACGTCGTGTCCCGACTCGGTGAACCGGCGCAGCAGCTCGCACGCCTTGTAGGCGGCGATGCCGCCGCTGACCCCCAGAACGACCTTCGGCTTGTCCACCGTCACTCCCCGGACCTCGGATAACGTCTGCCCCCCATGAGACACCACAGGCCCGGCAGCATGACTGCCGGGCCTGTGGAAAAACCCACTGCGGTGTGCAGATATGACTTACTGGCCCGGGCCCTCGACGGCCTCGGAGGTCAGCAGACCCGCGTTGATCTCACGCAGGGCGATCGAGAGCGGCTTCTCGTGGACGTGCGTGTCCACGAGGGGACCGACGTACTCGAGGAGACCCTCGCCGAGCTGCGAGTAGTACGCGTTGATCTGGCGGGCCCGCTTGGCCGCGTAGATCACGAGGCTGTACTTCGAGTCGGTGGCCTCGAGGAGCTCGTCGATCGGCGGGTTGATGATGCCCTCGGGCGCGGAGATGGAAGAGGACACGCTCTACCTTCCGATGGATGGGAAAAAACAGTCAGGGTGACCAGTTCTGATCACGCTCAGTTCTGATCACACCGAGGTGACCAGTTTTGATCACACAACGTCCATCAAGGCTAGCAGCTCGCGCGCCACGTCCTCGACGGAGGTGTTGACCAGGGTCGTATCGAACTCCGGCTCGGCCGCCAGCTCGGTCCGGGCCACCCCGAGGCGGCGTTCGATGACCTCGGGCGGCTCGGTGCCGCGGCCGGTGAGCCTGCGCACGAGCTCCTCCCAGGAGGGAGGGGCCAGGAACACCAGCTGGGCGTCGGACATCGACTCCCTGACCTGGCGTGCGCCCTGGAGGTCGATCTCCAGCAGGACGGGCTCGCCGTTCTCCAGCCGCTCCAGCACGGCCGCGCGGGGCGTGCCGTACCGGTTGCCGGCGAACTCGGCCCACTCCAGCAGCTCGCCGTTGGCGATCAGCTTGTCCATCTCCTCGTCGGTGACGAAGAAGTAGTGGACTCCATGCTGCTCGCCGGGGCGGGGCTTGCGGGTCGTCGCCGACACCGAGAGCCAGACCTCGGGGTGTTCCTTGCGCATATGAGCGACGACCGTGCTCTTGCCGACCCCGGAGGGGCCGGAGAGCACGGTCAGCCGCGGACGGACGTCCGGGGGCTCGGGGGTCGTCCCCCGGGGTGTTACAGCCATGCAGCGATTATTCCAGTAATCCCGGAGTGCCCGGGACTCCCTGTCCGGCAGGACCCGGTTCAGGAACCCGTGCTGCCGAACTCACGCTCCAGGGAGGCGATCTGGTTCGAGCCGAGGCCGCGCACGCGACGGCTCTCGGAGATACCGAGTCGCTCCATGATCTGCTTGGCGCGGACCTTGCCCACGCCCGGCAGGGACTCCAGCAGAGCGGAGACCTTCATCTTGCCGATGACGTCGTTCTCCTGACCCTGCTTGATGACCTCGTGCAGGGAGGCGCCGGAGTGCTTCAGTCGATTCTTGACCTCGGCCCGCTCCCGGCGAGCCGCGGCGGCCTTTTCGAGCGCGGCTGCGCGCTGTTCGGGGGTAAGGGGCGGAAGAGCCACGCCTACGTCACCTCGGATGTCGAACTGTCGGATACGGACCGGTGAGGAACCTAGTACGCCCCACACCTGGGGAGCCACGAGCAACACGCTCGCCCGTTCTCCCCCACAGCCTTGGGGGCGTGGGTGGTGCCCCCACACGTCGGAGACTAGCGGTCAAGTCCGCCAGAGTCAGCGAGAACAGCGGAAAAGTCCTGGTCAGCCTCCGCCAGGACGGACATTTAGGACATATTGCCCCGGATTTGAGGCTGTATCCAGACTCCCGGCACCCCGGATGTCCTCGCCGGAGCCGTCCGGCGAGGACATCCGGGGCTCAGGGGGCGGTCACCGCGGCGCGGACGTCGTCTGCGAAGCGTTGCGCCGCGTCACGCAGAGCGACGACATCGGGGCCGTGGCACAGCACCCCGCGGCTGACGTTCGGCACCACGTTGCGCACCACGGCGCCGAAGACCCGCGGAAGGTCCGCCGGGGTCGCCCCCTGCGCGCCGATGCCGGGCGCGAGGAGCGGCCCGTTGATGTCCAGGTCGTACGACGACAGGTCACCGAGCGTGGCGCCGACGACCGCGCCGAAGGACCCCAGGGGCTCCTCCCCGGCGTTCTCGGCCGCCAGGTGCGCCAGCATGGTCGCCGCCACGCTGCGGCCGTCGGCGCGCACCGCGTGCTGCACCTCGCCGCCCTCCGGGTTCGACGTGAGCGCCAGGACGAACAGGCCGGCCCCGCTCTCCCGGGCGAGCACGACCGCCGGGCTGAGCGAGCCGTAGCCGAGGTAGGGCGAGACGGTCAGGGCGTCGGAGAACAGCGGGGAGTCCTTGTGCAGGAACGCCTCCGCGTACGCGGCCATGGTGGAGCCGATGTCGCCGCGCTTGGCGTCCATGACGACCAGCGCGCCGGCCTCCCGCGCCTCCTGTACCGCCTTCTCCAGGACGGCCACGCCGCGCGAGCCGAACCGCTCGAAGAACGCGGCCTGCGGCTTGAGCACGGCCACCCGGTCCGCCACGGCCTCGACCACCGTGCGGCTGAACCGCTCCAGACCGGCCACGTCGTCGTTCAGGCCCCACTCGGCGAGCAGGGAGGCGTGCGGGTCGATGCCGACGCACAGCGGGCCGCGCTCGTCCATGGCGCGGCGCAGGCGGGCGCCGAAGGGCTCGTGCGAGGTCATGCGGACTTCCTCACGTCGGCGCCGACCGCGTCGGCGAGGGTGGCGTAGGGGCTGGTGCGCAGGCGTGCGGCGAGTCCCTTGTGGATCGCGCGCATCCAGAGCGGCCCCTCGTAGATGAAGGCGCTGTAGCCCTGGACGAGCGTGGCGCCGGCCAGGATGCGCTGCCAGGCGTCCTCGGCGTTCTCGATGCCGCCGACGCCCACCAGGGTGATGCGGTCGCCCACGCGCGCGTACAGGCGGCGCAGGACCGTCAGGGAGCGCTCCTTGAGCGGGGCGCCGGACAGACCGCCGGTCTCCTCGACCAGGGCCGGCGCGGAGCGCAGGCCCAGGCTCTCGCGGGCGATGGTGGTGTTGGTGGCGATGATGCCGTCCAGGCCCAGCTCCACGGCCAGGTCGGCGACGGCGTCGATGTCCTCGTCGGCCAGGTCGGGCGCGATCTTGACCAGGAGCGGGACGCGGCGCGCGCCGACCGCACGGTCGGCCGCCTCGCGCACGGCGGTCAGCAGCGGGCGCAGCGCCTCGGTGGCCTGGAGGTTGCGCAGTCCGGGCGTGTTGGGCGAGGAGACGTTGACGACCAGGTAGTCGGCGTACGGCGCGAGCCGTTCGGCCGACTTCACGTAGTCGGCGACCGCCTCCTCCTCGGGGACGACCTTGGTCTTGCCGATGTTGACGCCGACGACGGTCTTGAAGACGGGGTTGCGGGAGGCCAGGCGGGCCGCGACGGCCAGCGAGCCGTCGTTGTTGAAGCCCATGCGGTTGATCAGCGCCCGGTCCTCGACCAGGCGGAACAGCCGCTTCTTGGGGTTGCCGGGCTGCGGCTCGCCGGTGACGGTGCCGATCTCGACGTGGTCGAAGCCGAGCATCGCCATCCCGTCGATCGCGACGGCGTTCTTGTCGAAGCCGGCGGCGAGCCCGAAGGGGCCGTGCATGCGCAGGCCCAGGGCCTCGGTGCGCAGCTCCTTGTGGCGGGGGGCGAGGGCGGCGGCGACGAAGGTGCGCAGGACCGGGATGCGCACGGCCCGGCGGATCCAGCGGAAGGCCAGGTAGTGGGCCTGCTCGGGATCCATGCGCGCGAAGAAGAGCGTGAAGAAGATCTTGTACATGCGTGTCCTCACGAAGACATGGGTGTCCTCGACTGGGTGTCCTCACGAAGAGGGGGACACCGTGATCCGGTGTCCCCCTCGCCGGCTGCTAGTCGCGGGCCGCGGTCAGGTGTTCGGCGTGTTCCTGGAGGGAGCGCACGCCCACGTCGCCGTGGTTGAGGGCGTCGATGCCCTGGACGGCGGCCGCCAGGGCCTGGACCGTCGTCAGGCAGGGCACGGAGCGTGCCACCGCCGCCGTACGGATCTCGTAGCCGTCGAGGCGGCCGCCGGTGCCGTACGGGGTGTTGACGATGAGGTCGACCTCGCCGTCGTGGATGAGCTGGACGATGGTCTTCTCGCCGTTCGGGCCGGTGCCCTCGGACTGCTTGCGCACGACCGTGGCGTTGATGCCGTTGCGCTTGAGGACCTCGGCGGTGCCGGAGGTGGCCAGCAGCTCGAAGCCGTGGGCGACCAGCTCGCGGGCCGGGAAGATCATCGAGCGCTTGTCGCGGTTGGCGACCGAGATGAACGCGCGGCCCTTGGTGGGCAGCGGGCCGTAGGCGCCGGCCTGCGACTTGGCGTACGCCGTGCCGAAGACCGAGTCGATGCCCATGACCTCGCCGGTGGAGCGCATCTCCGGGCCGAGGACGGTGTCCACGCCGCGGCCGGAGGTGTCACGGAAGCGGCTCCACGGCATCACGGCCTCCTTGACGGAGATCGGCGCGTCCAGCGGCAGCTCGCCGCCGTCGCCGGTCTTCGGCAGCAGGCCCTCGGCGCGCAGTTCGGCGACGGTCGCGCCCATGGAGATGCGGGCGGCGGCCTTGGCGAGCGGCACCGCGGTCGCCTTGGAGGTGAACGGCACGGTCCGGGAGGCGCGGGGGTTGGCCTCCAGGACGTAGAGGATGTCACCGGCCATGGCGAACTGGATGTTGATCAGGCCGCGCACGCCGACGCCCTTGGCGATCGCCTCGGTGGAGGCGCGCAGGCGCTTGATGTCGAAGCCGCCCAGCGTGATCGGGGGCAGCGCGCAGGCCGAGTCGCCGGAGTGGATGCCGGCCTCCTCGATGTGCTCCATGACGCCGCCGAGGTAGAGCTCCTCGCCGTCGTAGAGCGCGTCGACGTCGATCTCGATCGCGTCGTCGAGGAACCGGTCGACCAGCACCGGACGGGTCGGGCTGATCTCGGTGGACTCGGCGATGTAGGAGGCCAGGCGGGTCTCGTCGTAGACGATCTCCATGCCGCGGCCGCCGAGCACGTACGACGGGCGGACCAGGACCGGGTAGCCGATCTCGTCGGCGATGGCCTTGGCCTCGTCGAAGGTGGTGGCGGTGCCGTGCTTGGGGGCGGGCAGGCCGGCCTCCTTCAGCACCCGTCCGAAGGCGCCCCGGTCCTCGGCCGCGTGGATGGCCTCGGGCGAGGTGCCGACGACCGGCACGCCGTTGTCCTTCAGGGCCTGCGCGAGGCCCAGCGGGGTCTGGCCGCCGAGCTGGACGATGACGCCCGCGATCGGGCCGGCGAGGGACTCGGCGTGGACGATCTCCAGCACGTCCTCGAGCGTCAGCGGCTCGAAGTACAGGCGGTCGGAGGTGTCGTAGTCGGTGGAGACGGTCTCCGGGTTGCAGTTGACCATCACCGTCTCGTAGCCCGCGTCGCTCAGCGCGAAGGAGGCGTGGACACAGGAGTAGTCGAACTCGATGCCCTGGCCGATGCGGTTCGGGCCGGAGCCCAGGATGATCACCGCGGGCTTCTCGCGCCGCGCGACCTCGGTCTCCTCGTCGTAGGAGGAGTAGAAGTACGGCGTCTTCGCGGCGAACTCGGCGGCGCAGGTGTCGACGGTCTTGTAGACCGGGCGGATGCCGAGGGCGTGCCGGACCTCGCGGACGACGTCCTCGCGCAGGCCGCGGATCTCGGCGATCTGCTGGTCGGAGAAGCCGTGCCGCTTGGCCTCGGCGAGCAGCTCGCCGGTCAGCTCGGGGGCCTCGGCCAGCTCGTCCGCGATCTCCTTGATCAGGAAGAGCTGGTCGACGAACCAGGGGTCGATCTTCGTGTAGTCGAAGATCTCCTCGGGCGTGGCGCCGGCGCGGATGGCCTGCATGACCGTGTTGATCCGGCCGTCGGTGGGGCGCACGGCCTCTTCGAGCAGGGCGGTCTTGTCGCCGGGGTCACCGACGAAGGTGAACTGGCTGCCCTTCTTCTCCAGCGAGCGCAGCGCCTTCTGGAAGGCCTCGGGGAAGTTGCGGCCGATGGCCATGGCCTCGCCGACCGACTTCATGGTGGTGGTCAGCGTGGAGTCGGCCTGCGGGAACTTCTCGAAGGCGAATCGCGGGGCCTTGACGACGACGTAGTCGAGGGTCGGCTCGAAGGAGGCCGGGGTCTCGGCGGTGATGTCGTTGGGGATCTCGTCCAGCGTGTAGCCGACGGCCAGCTTGGCGGCGATCTTGGCGATCGGGAAGCCGGTGGCCTTGGAGGCGAGGGCCGAGGAGCGGGACACGCGCGGGTTCATCTCGATGACGATCACGCGGCCGTCCTCGGGGTTCACCGCGAACTGGATGTTGCAGCCGCCGGTGTCGACGCCGACCTCGCGGATGATCGCGATACCGACGTCGCGCAGCACCTGGTACTCGCGGTCGGTCAGCGTCATCGCCGGGGCGACGGTGATCGAGTCGCCGGTGTGCACGCCCATCGGGTCGAAGTTCTCGATGGAGCAGACGACCACGACGTTGTCGTGCTTGTCGCGCATCAGCTCCAGCTCGTACTCCTTCCAGCCGAGGATGGACTCCTCCAGGAGGACCTCGGTGGTCGGGGAGAGCGTGAGGCCCTGGCCGGCGATGCGGCGCAGCTCCTCCTCGTCGTGGGCGAAGCCGGAGCCGGCGCCGCCCATGGTGAAGGAGGGGCGCACGACGACGGGGTAGCCGCCGAGGGTCTCGACGCCCTGGAGGACGTCGTCCATGGAGTGGCAGATGACCGAGCGGGCGGACTCGCCGTGCCCGATCTTCTTGCGGACCTCCTCCACGACGTCCTTGAACAGGTCGCGGTCCTCGCCCTTGTGGATCGCCTCGGGCTTGGCGCCGATCAGCTCGACGCCGTACTTCTCCAGGACGCCGTTCTCGTGCAGCGAGATCGCCGTGTTGAGCGCCGTCTGGCCGCCCAGGGTGGGCAGCAGCGCGTCGGGGCGCTCCTTGGTGATGATCTTCTCGACGAACTCCGGGGTGATCGGCTCGACGTAGGTGGCGTCGGCGATCTCCGGGTCGGTCATGATCGTCGCCGGGTTGGAGTTGACGAGGATCACCCGAAGGCCCTCGGCCTTCAGCACCCGGCACGCCTGCGTGCCGGAGTAGTCGAACTCGGCGGCCTGGCCGATGACGATCGGGCCGGAGCCGATGACCAGGACGGACTGGATATCGGTGCGCTTAGGCACGCTGGCCCTCCATCAGGGAAACGAAGCGGTCGAACAGGTAGGCGGCGTCGTGCGGACCGGCGGCCGCTTCGGGGTGGTACTGCACGGAGAAGGCCGGCTGGTCGAGCAGCTGCAGCCCCTCCACGACGTTGTCGTTCAGGCAGACGTGGGAGACCTCGGCGCGGCCGAAGGGGGTCTCGCTGACCTTGTCGAGCGGCGCGTCCACGGCGAAGCCGTGGTTGTGCGCGGTGACCTCGACCTTGCCGGTGGTGCGGTCCTGGACCGGCTGGTTGATGCCGCGGTGGCCGTACTTCAGCTTGTAGGTGCCGAAGCCGAGGGCGCGGCCGAGGATCTGGTTGCCGAAGCAGATGCCGAACAGCGGGGTCCTGCGCTCCAGCACGGCCTGCATCAGGGCGACCGGTCCGTCGGCGGTGGCGGGGTCGCCGGGGCCGTTGGAGAAGAAAACCCCGTCGGGGCCGACGGCGTAGACGTCGTCGGCGGTGGCGGTGGCGGGCAGGACGTGCACCTCGATGCCGCGCTCGGCCATGCGGTGCGGGGTCATGCCCTTGATGCCGAGGTCGATGGCCGCGACGGTGAACTTCTTCTCGCCGACCGCGGGGACGACGTAGGCCTCCTTGGTGGCGACCTCCTCGTACAGGCTCGCGCCCTTCATGTGGGGCTGGGCCTGCACCAGGGCGAGCAGCTCGTCGTCGGACTTCACCGCCTCGCCGGAGAAGATGCCGGCGCGCATGGAGCCGCGCTCGCGCAGGTGGCGGGTGAGGGCGCGGGTGTCGATGCCGGAGATGCCGACGACGCCCTGGTTCACCAGCTCCTCGTCCAGGGAGCGCTTGGCGCGCCAGTTGGACGGCACACGCGCGGGGTCGCGCACGACGTAGCCGGAGACCCAGATCCGCTTCGACTCGTCGTCCTCGTCGTTCCAGCCGGTGTTGCCGATCTGCGGGGCGGTCGCGACGACGATCTGCCGGTCGTACGACGGGTCGGTGAGGGTCTCCTGGTAGCCGGTCATGCCGGTGGAGAACACGGCCTCGCCGAAGGTCTCCCCCACGGCCCCGTAGGCGCGGCCGCGGAAGATCCGGCCGTCCTCCAGGACGAGTACGGCGGGAACCTTCGTGGTTCCCCTTGTGGAGGTCGTCATCGTGCGCCTTCCGTCTTGTTGATCATGTCGTTCAGGGTGTCGACCCAGGTGGTGTGCTCGGCCGCGTGGTCCGAGCGGAAACCGGAGTCGATCAGTTTGTCGCCGTGGGCCCAGGTCACCACGAGCAGTCCGCCCTCGGTGAGGACCTTGCCGGCGATGCCCTTGTCCAGCCGGGCCCCGCGCAGCTGCGCGGCCGGGACGAAGAAGTCGCGCGCGCCGGGGCGTACGACGTCCAGTCCCGCGTCCGTCAGGGTGAGCTCGGCCCGGCTGCGGGTGCCCAGGCCGTGCGCCACGATGCGGTCGAGCCACTGTCCGGCCGTGGTGGAGCCGTGGTAGCGGCCGCTCATGGTCAGTTTCGCCTCGCCCGGCTCCGCGGGCGCGCTGGGCAGCTCGGGCAGGTCGCCCTGGAGGGTGCCGCGCCACTTCCAGCCCTCGCGCATCAGCCAGTAGACGAGCGCGACGAAGAGGAGGAGGCCGATCACCCAGCCGAGGCGGGCGGCCCAGTCGGTGACCGGTGCCGATTTCTCCGCGGCTGCGAGCAGTGGTGCAGGTGTCACGTGAGCTTCCCGTCGACGACCGTGGCCTTGCCCCGCAGCCACGTGTGCGTCACACGGCCCGGCAGCTCACGCCCCTCGTAGGGGGTGTTGCGGCTGCGCGAGGCGAAGCCCGCGGGGTCCACCTGGCCACGGTATTCCGTGTCGACCAGGGTGAGGTTGGCGGGCTCACCAGCCGAGACGGGACGGCCGTGACCGGTGGCCTGTCCGATCTGCGCGGGCTTGACGGACATCCGGTCGGCGACGCCGGCCCAGTCGAGCAGGCCCGTGTCGACCATGGTGGCCTGGACCACCGACAGCGCGGTCTCCAGGCCCACCATGCCCATGGCGGCGGCGGCCCACTCGCAGTCCTTGTCCTCGTGCGGGTGCGGGGCGTGGTCGGTGGCGACGATGTCGATCGTGCCGTCGGCGAGGGCCTCGCGCAGCGCCCTCACGTCACGCTCGGTGCGCAGCGGCGGGTTGACCTTGTAGACCGGGTTGTAGGTGCGCACCAGCTCGTCGGTGAGGAGCAGGTGGTGCGGGGTGACCTCGGCGGTGACCTGGATGCCGCGGGACTTGGCCCAGCGGACGATCTCGACGCTGCCGGCGGTCGACAGGTGGCAGATGTGCACCCGGGAGCCGACGTGCTCGGCGAGCAGCACGTCCCGCGCGATGATCGACTCCTCGGCGACGGCCGGCCAGCCGCCCAGGCCCAGCTCGGCGGAGACGACGCCCTCGTTCATCTGGGCGCCCTCGGTGAGGCGGGGCTCCTGCGCGTGCTGGGCGACGACGCCGTCGAAGGCCTTCACGTACTCCAGTGCGCGGCGCATGATCACGGCGTCGTCGACGCACTTGCCGTCGTCGGAGAAGACGGTGACGCCGGCGGCCGACTCGTGCATGGCGCCCAGCTCGGCGAGCTTCTTGCCCTCCAGGCCGACCGTGACGGCGCCGATGGGCTGCACGTCGCAGTAGCCGTGCTCCTTGCCGAGCCGCCAGACCTGCTCGACGACACCGGCGGTGTCGGCGACGGGGAAGGTGTTGGCCATGGCGAACACGGAGGTGTAGCCGCCGCTCGCCGCCGCGCGCGTGCCGGTGAGCACGGTCTCGGAGTCCTCGCGGCCGGGCTCGCGCAGGTGGGTGTGCAGGTCGACCAGGCCGGGGAGCAGCACCTTGCCGGCCGCCTCGACGACCTCGGCGCCCTCGGCGGACAGGCCCTGGCCGACCGCCTCGATGACCTCGCCGTCGATCAGGACGTCCTGCGGCTCGCCGCCGAGCACCTTCGCACCACGGATCAGGATCTTGCTCATGGTCTTACTTCTCCTCCGAACCGGTGGGGCGGGTGTGGGTGACGGCGGGCTCGTTGCCGCCCAGCAGCAGGTAGAGGACGGCCATCCGGATGGACACGCCGTTGGCGACCTGCTCGACGGCGGTGCAGCGACCGGAGTCGGCGACCTCGGCGGTGATCTCCATGCCGCGCACCATCGGGCCGGGGTGCATCACGATGGCGTGCTCGGGCAGCTTGGCCATGCGGTCGCCGTCGAGGCCGTAGCGGCGGGAGTACTCGCGCTCGGTGGGGAAGAAGGCGGCGTTCATCCGCTCGCGCTGGACGCGCAGCATCATCACCGCGTCGCTCTTGGGCAGCGTCGAGTCGAGGTCGTAGGAGACCTCGCAGGGCCAGGTCTCGATGCCGACCGGCAGCAGGGTGGGCGGCGCGACGAGGGTGACCTCGGCGCCGAGCGTGTGCAGCAGGTCGACGTTGGAGCGGGCGACCCGGCTGTGCAGGACGTCGCCGACGACGGTGATCCGCTTTCCGGCCAGGTCCTGGCCGAGCCCGGCGTCCCGGCCGACCAGGCGGCGGCGCATGGTGAAGGCGTCCAGCAGGGCCTGGGTGGGGTGCTGGTGGGTGCCGTCGCCGGCGTTGATGACGGCGGCGTCGATCCAGCCGGAGTTGGCGAGGCGGTACGGGGCCCCGGAGGCGCCGTGCCGGATGACGACGGCGTCGACGCCCATGGCCTCCAGGGTCTGCGCGGTGTCCTTCAGGGACTCGCCCTTGGACACGCTGGAGCCCTTGGCGGTGAAGTTGATGACGTCCGCGGACAGGCGCTTCTCGGCGGCCTCGAAGGAGATGCGGGTGCGGGTGGAGTCCTCGAAGAAGAGGTTGACGATCGTGCGGCCGCGCAGGGTCGGCAGCTTCTTGATCGGCCGGTCGGCGACCCGGGCCATCTCCTCGGCGGTGTCGAGGATCAGGACGGCGTCGTCGCGGGTGAGGTCGGCGGCCGAGATGAGATGACGCTGCATCTGTCAGGCTCCGTAAGGCAGTTCAATTCGGGAGGATGTGCGCACTTCGGTGCGTGTGCGGGCATGCCGAAGCCGCCCGGCGCGCGAGGTGCTACTGGTCGGCCTTCACACCGAGCAGCACGGTGTCGCGACCGTCCTCCTCGGCGAGCAGGACCTTGACCGTCTCCCGCAACGACGTGGGGAGGTTCTTGCCGACGTAGTCGGCGCGGATCGGCAGTTCCCGGTGGCCGCGGTCGACGAGGACCGCGAGCTGCACCGCGCGGGGGCGCCCGATGTCGTTCAGGGCGTCGAGGGCGGCGCGGATGGTGCGGCCGGAGAACAGCACGTCGTCCACGAGCACGACCAGCTTGCCGTCGATGCCGTCACCGGGGATCTCGGTGCGGGCCAGCGCCCGCGGCGGGTGCATGCGCAGGTCGTCGCGGTACATGGTGATGTCCAGCGAGCCGACCGGGATCTTGCGCTCGGTGATCTGCTCGAGCTTGACGGCGAGCCGCTGGGCGAGGAAGACGCCCCGGGTGGGGATGCCGAGGAGCACCACGTCGTCGGCGCCCTTGGCGCGCTCGACGATCTCGTGGGCGATGCGGGTCAGTACCCGCGCGATGTCGGGGCCTTCGAGAACGGGCCTCGCATCGGACGCTTGCGTGTCCATACGAAAAGGACCTCCTTCTCCGCCTCACGGGACGGACCTTAAAGGACGTCGGGTTTGCGCCATCCACGGTAGCAGGCCGCGACAGCACCGGGCGACGACCCCCCGCCCCGCCCGCGGCGACACCCACGGGATCGTCCCGGCACGGCCCCCGACACGCCGGGGCACCACCCGCTCGGCCCCCTGTCACCACCCGGTTGGCGCAGTCGGCCGCCACTACCACGGAAGCGTCGGTGTGGACCATTCGGCTTGACGCAGGAGAATCACGCTGCGTAACCTCACAGTGAGTTACCAGCCGCGCGGCATGGACGAAGCCAGTCGCGTCGACACAGTGCCGGGGAGCTATATGTCCAGCGAATACGCCAAACAGCTCGGGGCCAAGCTCCGGGCCATCCGCACCCAGCAGGGCCTTTCCCTCCACGGTGTCGAGGAGAAGAGCCAGGGCCGCTGGAAGGCGGTCGTGGTCGGTTCCTACGAGCGCGGCGACCGTGCCGTGACCGTGCAGCGCCTCGCCGAGCTGGCGGACTTCTACGGCGTGCCGGTGCAGGAGCTGCTCCCGGGCACGACCCCCGGCGGTGCCGCCGAGCCCCCGCCGAAGCTGGTCCTGGACCTGGAGCGCCTGGCCCACGTCCCCGTGGAGAAGGCGGGCCCGCTGCAGCGCTACGCGGCCACCATCCAGTCGCAGCGCGGTGACTACAACGGCAAGGTGCTCTCCATCCGCCAGGACGACCTGCGCACACTCGCCGTCATCTACGACCAGTCCCCCTCGGTCCTCACCGAGCAGCTGATCAGCTGGGGCGTGCTGGACGCGGACGCGCGTCGCGCGGTCGCCCACGAGGAGAGCTGAGCGCCCGCGGCGCCCTCAGCAGAAACGTCTCTACCAGGGGCGGAGCCACACGGCTCCGCCCCTGTGTGGTTCTCCGGCCCCTCACCGCCCTCTCGGGCGCTGCCGAGGCCCTGCGAGCTGGAGGAACCGCCCGGGGCCGCCGTACGGCTGCGCCAGGACCGCCGTACGGTGCACCGGCTCCCGGGCGCGCTACGACGACGCGCCCGGCCGCAGTGAACGCCAAGGGCCCGCGGACGGATCCGCGGGCCCTTGGGCATGGCACGAACAGGGGGCGTCAGGCCTGGTCCCTGCGCAGGGACGGCTTGAGCTCCTTCAGCCGGCCGAGCAGGCCGTTGACGAACGACGGCGACTCGTCGGTGGAGAACTCCTTCGCCAGCTGCACCATCTCGTCCAGGACGACGGCGTCCGGGGTCTCGTCGACCCAGATCAGCTCGTAGGCGCCGAGACGGAGGATGTTGCGGTCGACGACCGGCATCCGGTCCAGCGTCCAGCCCACCGCGTACTGCGCGATCAGCTCGTCGATGCGCTTCGCGTGCTCGGCGTAGCCCTCGACCAGCTGCATCGTGTACTCGCTCACCGGCGGCTGCCGGGTGTCGGAGCGGGAGAGCCGGACCCAGTCCGCGAGGACCGTGAGGACGTCGGCGTCGCGCTGGTCGCCCTCGAAGAGGATCTGGAAGGCGCGCTTGCGGGCCGTGTTGCGGGCAGCCACGGTTAGCTGTTCACCCGGCCGAGGTAGTCGCTGGTGCGGGTGTCGACCTTGATCTTCTCACCGGTGGTGATGAAGAGCGGGACCTGGATCTGGTGGCCGGTCTCCAGGGTGGCGGGCTTGGTGCCACCGGTGGAGCGGTCGCCCTGGACGCCCGGCTCGGTCTCCTGGACGGTCAGCTCGACGGCGGCCGGCAGCTCGACGAAGAGCACCTCGCCCTCGTGCTGCGCGACGGTGGCCTTGAAGCCCTCGATCAGGAAGTTGGCCGCGTCGCCGACGGCCTTGCGGTCGACCATCAGCTGGTCGTAGGTCTCCATGTCCATGAAGACGAAGTACTCGCCGTCCATGTACGAGAACTCCATGTCGCGCTTGTCGACAGTGGCCGTCTCGACCTTGACGCCGGCGTTGAAGGTCTTGTCGACGACCTTCCCGGACAGCACGTTCTTGAGCTTGGTGCGCACGAAGGCCGGGCCCTTGCCGGGCTTGACGTGCTGGAACTCGACGACGGACCAGAGCTGGCCGCCTTCGAGCTTGAGCACCATGCCGTTCTTGAGGTCGTTCGTGGAAGCCACGGTTGCGGAATCTCCTGGACTGACGTGGACGACCCCGGGGCACGCACCTGCCTAGAGGGCGAGCAGCTCCTTGGTCGTGATGGTGAGTAGCTCGGGTCCGCCGTCCGCCTCGGGGCGGACGACGAGCGTGTCATCGATCCTGACACCGCCCCGGCCGGGGAGGTGGACCCCCGGTTCGACGGTGACCGGCACGCAAGCGTCCAGTTTACCCATGGCTGAGGGACTCAATTGAGGGTCCTCGTGGATTTCGAGTCCGACACCGTGCCCGGTGAGCGGCAGAAGGCGCTCGGAATGGCCCGCGGAGTCCAGCACCTGGCGCGCCGCGCGGTCCACGTCCCGGTACGCGGTGCCCGGCGTCAGGCTCTCGCGGCCCGCCCGCTGTGCGGCGAAGACCAGGTCGTACAGCTCGATCTGCCAGTCGGCGGGCGAGGTGCCGATGACGAAGGTGCGGCCGATCTCGCAGCGGTAGCCGCGGTAGGTCGCGCCCAGGCAGACGGAGAGGAAGTCGCCCTCCTCGACGCGGCGGTCGGTGGGCCGGTGCCCGCGCCGCCCCGCGTGCGGACCGGTGGCCACGGAGGTGGCGAAGGCGGGCCCGTCGGCGCCGTGGTCCACCAGGCGGCGCTCCAGTTCGAGGGCGAGGTGCCGTTCGGTGCGCCCGACGAGGATGGACTCCAGCAGCTCCCCGAGGGCCTGGTCGGCGATCTCCGCGCCGATGCGCAGGCAGGAGATCTCCTCCTCGTCCTTGACCACCCTGAGCTGTTCCACGGCGCCGCCCAGGTCGCTCAGGCGCAGCCGGGGCGCCACCGAGCGGATGGCCCGGTGCCGGGCGACGGTGAGGTGGTGCTCCTCCAGGGCGAGCGAGTCCAGGCCCGCGGCCTGCGCCAGGCCCGCCGCCGCGACGGCGGCGTCGCCGCCGGGACCGGACAGGGTGTGGACGCGCACGGCCTCGTCGGGACGGCCCTCGGTGGGCCGGTCCTCGAGCGGGCCCACGCACACCAGTACGTCGTCGTCCCTGCTCAGCAGCAGTGCGGCGCCGTGCGGGGACGCGCCCGCCAGGTAGCGGATGTTGGCTGGACGGGTGACCAGCGCGGAGGGGCTGCCGCCCACACTGCAGCGTTCCCTCAGCCTGGCTCGGCGGGTCGCGTACACCTCTGACATGACACGAGCGTAGGAGCGGTGGGCGTTTTGTGCCGGTTGGGAGGGGCCGAAGGGGGACGGCGGCGCGCCGAAGGGGTACGGCGGCACGGGGGTACCCCTCAGGCCGGTTCGCTTCCCTCGGCTACCACTGCGGCGGGCTCGCTATCGCCCTCGCCAGGACGTCGTCCAGGAGCTTCGCCGTCTCCGGGACGTCCAGCTGGGAGTTGTCGATGATCGGCAGGCCCGAGCCGTACCAGCCGGCCATACGGCCGTGGATGCGGGCGACCTCCTCGTCCGTGAGGCGGCGGTTGCCGCTGCGTTCGGCGTTGCGCTCCAGCACGATGTCGAGGCCCGGCAGCAGCACGACCGGAAGCAGGCCGGGCCCGACATGCCGTTTCCAGCCACCGAGCCCGACGACCGGGCGGTCGGGGAAGACGGCGTCGTCGAGGATGCAGGAGATGCCGTTGGCGAGGAAGTTGCGCGCGGCGAAGCCGCAGGTGCGGCGGGCGAGGCGGTACTGCGCCTCCGAGTGGTCGTTCCACCCCGACTGGGGGTCGGCGAAGCCCGAGCGCACCCATTCGCGCACGTCGTCGAGGCTGATGTGGGCCGTGGGCACCCCGCGGTGGTCGGCCCAGTAGCGGGCGACGCTGGTCTTGCCGGCTCCGGCCGGGCCGATGAGCAGGACGGCGAGGGTGGTGGTCGCCGGGTCGGGGGCGACCGGGGCGGGCGGCACCGCGGGCACACCGACCGGGCCGCCGGGGGGCAGCGCGACATGGCCGGTGGCGTCCGGAGGCGGGGGCGCGGTCGGATGCGGCGGCATCGCCTGGGGCGGTGGCGCGGGGTGCGGCGGGAGCGGGCCGGAGGGCGGCGCTCCGGTGAAGCCCGGGGGCGGCGGCGGCACGGGGCCGGAGCCCTGGGGTGCGGGGGCCGGCCCATGGGGGGCGACCGGGTGGTGTGCGGCCGGTGACCAGCCGACGGCCGGTCCGTGCCCCGGCTGGTGGGGCGGCGGCAGCGGAGAACCCACTGCTTGCTGCATCCGGTGCCACTCCGTCTCGTACAGAAGATTGACGCTGGCCGGCGGGGGCGAACCCCGCCCTACCGAACGGTACCGCCCCCGGCCGCTGATTGGTGAACGGCCGGGGGCGGTGTGAAGTGCCCGCTGTGCGTGCGGAATCGGGCGGAAGGGACCCCGTGGGCGTTACTGTCCCACTTCCCCGTACGCGGCGAGCAGCACCGCCGGGTCCGGGCCCTCCATGACGGTCGGCTTGGCCAGGCCGTCCAGGACGATGAAGCGCAGCAGGTCCCCGCGGGACTTCTTGTCGACCTTCATCGTCTCCAGCAGCTTGGGCCACTGGTCGTAGCGGTAGTGCAGGGGCAGGCCGACCGCTTCGAGGACCGTGCGGTGACGGTCGGCCGTGGCGTCGTCCAACCGGCCCGCCAGCCGCCCGAGTTCGGCGGCGAAGTGCATGCCGACCGCGACGGCCGCGCCGTGCCGCCACTTGTACCGCTCGTTCTTCTCGATGGCGTGGCCCAGGGTGTGGCCGTAGTTGAGGATCTCCCGCAGACCCGACTCCTTCAGGTCGCTGGAGACGACCTCCGCCTTCACCCGGATCGAACGCTCGATCAGCTCGGCCGTGTGCGGGCCGGCCGGGGTGCGCGCGGCCTCGGGGTCGGACTCGATGAGCTCCAGGATCACCGGGTCGGCGATGAAACCGGCCTTGATGACCTCGGCCAGGCCGGAGACGTAGTCGTTGACCGGGAGGGAGTCCAGCGCCGCCAGGTCGCACAGGACGCCGGCCGGCGGGTGGAAGGCGCCCACCAGGTTCTTGCCCTCGGCGGTGTTGATGCCGGTCTTGCCGCCGACGGCCGCGTCCACCATCGCCAGGACGGTCGTGGGGACGGCGATCCAGCGCACGCCGCGCAGCCAGGTCGCGGCGACGAAACCGGCGAGGTCGGTGGTGGCGCCGCCGCCGACGCCGACGATGACGTCGGTACGGGTGAACCCGGACTGGCCGAGCGCCTTCCAGCAGTAGGCGGCGACCTCGGCGGTCTTGGCCTCCTCGGCGTTCGGCACCTGGATCGCGACGGCCTCGAAGCCCTGCTCGGCGAGGTCGGCGCGCAGGGCGTCGCCGGTCTCGGCGAGCGCCTCGGGGTGGATCACGGCGACCCGCTTGGCCTTGGCGCCGATCAGCCCGCCGAGTTCACCCAGCAGCTGACGGCCCACCAGGACGTCGTAGGGGTCGGTGCCGGCCGTCCCGCCGACGTGGATCCGCGTGACCGACTCGCTCATGCTTTCTTCAACTCCACTGCTTCCAGGGCGGCTTGGGTAACCTCTTCGGGGGTGCGCCCGTCGGTCGGCACGACCGCCGTGGCGACCTCCTCGTACAGGTGCCGGCGGGCCTCCATCAGCTCGCGCCACTGCTTGCGCGGGTTGACGGCGAGCAGCGGGCGGGCGGCGTTGAGGCCGGTGCGCTTGACGGCCTCCTCGACGTCCATCGACAGGTAGACCACCTGATGGCCGCCCAGGAGCGCGCGGGTGCCGGCGTCGAGGACGGCGCCGCCGCCGAGCGCGAGGACGCCCTCGTGCTCGGTGAGCGCCTCGCGCACCGCGGCCTTCTCCAGGGTGCGGAAGGCGCTCTCGCCGTCCTCCAGGAAGATGTCGGCGATGGTGCGGCCCTGCCCGGTGACGATGTCGTCGTCGGTGTCCCGGTAGCCCACGCCGAGACGCTCGGCGAGGAGCCGCCCGACGGTGGACTTGCCCACGCCCATCGGGCCGACCAGGACCAGCAGCGGCCCGCTCATCGGATGTGGAGGTTGTCGAGGTAGGACCGCAGGTTGCGGCGGGTCTCGGTGACGCTGTCGCCGCCGAACTTCTCCGCCACCGCGTCCGCCAGCACCAGCGCCACCATCGCCTCCGCGACGATCCCCGCGGCCGGGACCGCGGAGACATCGGAACGCTGATGATGGGCCTGGGTGGCCTCACCGGTGGTCACGTCCACCGTCTGCAGCGCCCGCGGCACCGTCGCGATCGGCTTCATCGCCGCCCGCACCCGCAGCAGCTCACCCGTCGACAGACCACCCTCCGTACCACCCGCACGCCCGGAGACACGGCGGATGCCCTCCGGCGTGTTCACGATCTCGTCGTGCGCCTTCGAACCCGGCACCCGGGCCAGGTCGAACCCGTCACCGACCTCCACGCCCTTGATCGCCTGGATACCCATCAGCGCACCGGCCAGCCGCGCGTCCAGCCGGCGGTCCCAGTGCACATGCGAGCCCAGGCCCACCGGCACCCCGTACGCGAGCACCTCGACCACACCGCCGAGCGTGTCACCGTCCTTGTGGGCCTGGTCGACCTCCGCCACCATCGCCTTGGACGTGTCCGCGTCCAGGCAGCGCAGCGGGTCCGCGTCCAGCCTCTCCACATCGGCCGGCGTCGGGTACACACCCCGCGGGGCCTTCACCGAGCACAGCTCCGTGACATGGCTGACGATCTCGATCCCGGCGGTCTCCTTCAGGTACGACCGGGCGACCGCGCCCAGCGCCACCCGCGCCGCCGTCTCCCGCGCCGAGGCACGCTCCAGGATCGGCCGCGCCTCCTCGAAGCCGTACTTCTGCATGCCCGCGAGGTCGGCATGGCCGGGACGCGGCCGGGTCAGCGGCGCGTTGCGCGCCAGCGCGGCCAGCTCCTCCGGATCCACCGGATCGGCCGCCATCACCTTCTCCCACTTCGGCCACTCGGTGTTGCCCACCATGACCGCCACCGGGGAACCCAGGGTCAGCCCGTGCCGGACACCCCCCAGGAACGTGACCTCGTCCCGCTCGAACTTCATGCGCGCACCGCGGCCATAGCCGAGCCGCCGCCGCGCCAGGTGATCCGCCACCATCTCCGTGGTGATCGGCACGCCGGCGGGAAGGCCCTCCAGCGTCGCGACAAGTGCGGGACCATGGGACTCACCCGCGGTCAGCCAACGCAGCCTGCTCAACGATGCTCCTCAGTGCTCGCGCCTGGTTCTGCTCCGCGTACACGCACGCACGCGTACGGCGACGGCGCGACCGGGTGCGCGGCCCGGGCCCGCCACCTCCGATCCTCCCACGTCCGGGCGGAAGTCCCGGCCGCCGGTCCAGCAGGCGGACGCCACCGCGGACGCCCGACACGCGCGGGCGCCCGCTCCGGCGTGTGCGTCAGCGTTCGGCCAGGGCCTTCTCGCCCGCCCGGCGCATCGCCTCCAGCGGGGCGGGGGCGTGCCCGGTCATCTGCTCGACCTGGAGGACGGCCTGGTGCACGAGCAGGTCCAGGCCACTGACCACGGCCCCGCCGAACATCGACCAGCGCGCGGCCAGCTCGGTCGGCCAGGGGTCGTACAGCACGTCGAAGAGCGTGGCGGGCCGCTCCGGTACGGAGGCGGCCAGGGCGTCGGTCGTACCGGCCGGGGTGGTCGCGACGACCAGGGGCGCGCGCAGGGCCTCGGCCGCGTCCGCCCAGTCGGCGGTGCGCACCTCGACGTCCAGGCGCTCACCCCACCGGCGCATCTCGGCGGCCCGGGTCTCGCTGCGCACATAGACGACGACCTCGCCCGAGCAGACCCGGGACAGCGCGGCCAGCGCCGAGGACGCGGTGGCGCCGGCGCCGAGCACCGCGGCCGTGTCGACCTCCTCGATGCCGTGCTCGCGCAGCGCGGCCACCATTCCCGGAATGTCGGTGTTGTCCCCGACCCGGCGGCCGTCCTCGGTGAGGACGACCGTGTTGACGGCCTCCACCGAGGACGCGGTCTCGCTGATCTCGTCCAGCAGCGGGATCACGGCCCGCTTCAGCGGCATGGTCAGCGACAGCCCCGCCCACTCGGCACCCAGCGTGCCGAGGAAACCGGGCAGCCCGGCCTCGTCGACCTCGAAGCGGTCGTAGCTCCAGCCGTGGAGGCCCAGCTCCGCGTAGGCGGCGCGGTGCAGCACCGGGGAGAGCGAGTGCGCGATGGGCGAGCCGAGAACGGCCGCCCGGCGGGCGTCAGTTGCCCGAGCTTTCATTGAACTTGTCCCTGAGTTTGTTGAACTCGGCCAGCGTCCTGGCGAACTCGGTGTTGCTCACGCCGTCGGTCGCCACGAAGTAGATCCAGCCGTCGTGCGTCGGGTTCAGCGCCGCCTTCATGGCGTCGTCGCCGGGGTTGCCGATGGGGCCGGGAGGCAGACCCTTGTTGGTGTACGTGTTGTACGGGTCCTTGTTCTTGTAGATCTCGCGTGTGGCGATGTGGATGTTGCTCTCGCCCTTCAGATAGTTGAAGGTCGAGTCGAACTGCAGGAACTGGTTGGTCTCCGTGTTCGTCGGCTTGAGGCGGTTGTAGACCACCTCGGCCATCTTGCGGTAGTCGTCGTGGGTCTTGCCCTCGGCCTGGACCAGGCTGGCCACCGTGACGAGCTGCAGCGGGTCCTTCAGTCCCAGGGCCTGGGCCTTGCCCTGCAGGTCGTAGCGGCCGTAGGCCTCGCTGGCCTGGGTCACCATCGCCTTCAGCACCGTCTCCGGCTTCATGCCCTTGGCCGCGGGATAGGTGCCGGGGGCGAGGAATCCCTCCAGCGGGTCCTTGATGGCGCTGTTGGCGTTGGCCCAGCTGGGCAGGCCGAGGCTCTTGTACTGCTTCTGGGCGGTGTCCTTGGTGGTGCCGGTGGACAGGCCCAGCTTCTGGTCGATCGTCGCGTAGACGTGCGCGTTGCGCTCACCGGGCGTGACCATGACGTTGTTCTGGCTCTTCGGGTCGAGCATCATCTCGACGGCGCTGGCGGCCGACATCTGCTTGCGCAGGATGTAGGCGCCGGCCTGGATCGAGTTGCCCTTGGAGTTCTGCTGCTGGGCGGAGACGAAGGCGTCGACGCTCTTGACCACGCCCGCCGCCTTGAGCCGGCGGCCGATGTCGTAGCCCCCGGCGCCCTTGGGGATCTCGACGGTCACGCTCTCGCCGGTTCCGTCGCCCGCGTAGTCCGGGGCCGAGCCGAAACGATTTTGGTAGAAGGTGTAGCCGACGTAGCCGACGCCGGCGAGTCCGCCGCCGAACACGAGCGCGACCACCAGGCAGGCGATGCCGTTACGGCTCTTCTTCTTGCCGCCCTTGCCGCCCTTGCCCCCTTTGCCGCCGCGCCGGGCCGCGCGCCCGCGGGGCTCGGCGTCGTCCTCGGCGTCGTCGTCCGGGTCACCGCCCGCGAAGAAGGCGTGCTCGCCCTGATCGGGGCCCGGGTCCCAGTCGGTCTCGTGCCGCGGCTCCGGCTCTGCGCGCCGGCGGGCGGGCGGCTCCGGCGGCGGGTAGGCGTCCTCGGTCTGGTAGAAGTCCGGCTGCTCGCCGCCGTAGGTCGCGGCCTGCTGCGCGTAGGGGTCGGCCGGGTCGGGCGGATACGGCACGTGTCCGTGGGTGCCCGTGGTGTCCCAGCCACCGTCCTGCGGGTACTGCTGCTCGCCGTAGTACTGCTGGTGCTGGTACTGCTGCTGCGCCTGGTGCTGCTGATGGTCCTGGTGCTGCTGGTACTGCTGCTGGTCGTACCCGGACTGCTGCTCGGGGCCCCACTCGCCGTAGCCCTGCTGCTGCGGATGCTGACCATGCTGCTGGTGCTGACCATGCTGCTGCTGGTGCTGCGGCTGCTGCGGGTGGTGCTGCTGGCCGCCGTAGGCAGGCTGATGGCCCACGTGGGGCTGCTGCCCTTCCCATCCGCCGTCCCCGTACAACGGGTCCTCCGGATGCCACGGTTCGGAGCCTTGGCCCCGGCCATACTCAGTCATCGATCCCCTAGAGCCGCGAGGCGGCGGTCACGCGGCTGGTGGCTCCGGCTCCGTCCCGCCTCTTGTTGTGCGGCGGCTGTTCGAACACCGCCGCATCGCGCGGAACGTTACCGTATCGCGATCAGATGACCACTTCGACGCCCTCGCCCGGGGCTTCGCCTGACACCCGTTCGGATTCGAGCGCCTGCTGCAGGATGATGACGGCGGCCACCTGGTCGATGACCGAGCGGCCCTTCTTGGCCTTCACACCCGAGGCACGCAGCCCCTGGCCGGCCGTGACCGTGGTCATCCGCTCGTCCACCAGGCGGACCGGCACCGGGTCGATGCCCCGGGCCAGCTCCTCGGCGAACGCGCGGACCTTGACGGCGGCGGGGCCCTCGCCCCCCTTGAGGGAGCGAGGGAGACCGACGACGACCTCGATCGGCTCGTACTCCTCCACCAGCTGCCGCAGCCGGCGGTGGGCGGCGGGGATGTCCCGGCCGGGGACCGTCTCCACCGGGGTGGCGAGGATCCCGTCGGGGTCGCACGAGGCGACCCCGATCCGGGCGTCCCCGACGTCGATCGAGAGCCGACGTCCTCTGCGCATGATTCCGACCGTTTCCTTACTCGCCCGTCACTCGACCGTCACTTGGCCGTCTCGGCCACGAGACGCTCGACGGCGTCGACGGCCTCGCCGACGGCGGCCGGGTTCTGACCGCCGCCCTGGGCGACGTCCGGCTTGCCGCCACCGCCGCCGCCGAGGGTCTTGGCGGCGGTGCGGACCAGGTCGCCGGCCTTGAGACCGCGCTCGCGGGCGGCCTCGTTGGTGGCGATGACGGTGAGCGGCTTGCCGTTGTTCACCGTGAACAGGGCCACGACCGCGGCCCGGCCGCCCTGGATACGGCCGCGCACGTCCAGGACCAGCTTGCGCAGGTCGTCGGGGGCGGTGCCGTCCGGGACCTGCCCGGTCACCACGGCCACGCCGCGCACGTCCTTGGCGGACTCGGCAAGACCGGCGGCGGCCTGCAGCACCTTCTCGGCGCGGAACTTCTCGATCTCCTTCTCGGCGTCCTTCAGCTTGCCGAGCATGGCGGAGACCTTCTCCGGCAGCTCCTCCGCGCGGCCCTTCAGCAGCTCGGTGAGCTGGTTGACGACCGTGTGCTCACGGGCGAGGAAGCTGTAGGCGTCCACGCCGACGAGGGCCTCGATACGGCGCACACCCGAGCCGATGGAGGACTCGCCGAGCAGCTTCACCAGACCCAGCTGGGCGGTGTTGTGCACGTGCGTGCCGCCGCACAGCTCCTTGGAGAAGTCGCCGATGGTCACCACGCGGACCCGCTCGCCGTACTTCTCGCCGAACTCGGCGATGGCGCCCTGCTTCTTGGCCTCGTCGATGCCCATGACGTCGGCGCGGACGTCGAGGTCGCGGGCGAGCACCTCGTTGATCTTCTGCTCGACGTCGGTCATCACGGCCGTCGGGACGGCGGACGGGGACCCGAAGTCGAAGCGGAAGCGGCCGGGCTGGTTCTCGGAACCGGCCTGGGCGGCCGTCGGGCCGAGGGCGTCGCGCAGGGCCTGGTGGGTGAGGTGAGTGGCCGAGTGGGCGCGGGCGATGGCCTTGCGGCGACGGGAGTCGATGGAGGCGTGGGCCTTGGCGCCGACCGTCACCTCACCGACCTGCACGACGCCCTTGTGCACGTAGACACCCGGGACCGGCTTCTGGCAGTCGCGGATCTCGATGACGGCACCGGAGTCGACCTTGATCCTGCCGGTGTCGCCGATCTGACCGCCGCCCTCGGCGTAGAACGGGGTGCGGTCCAGGACGACCTCGACCTCGTCGCCCTCGGTGGCGGCCGGGGACGAGACGCCGTCGACGAGCAGGCCGACGATCGTGGACTCGCCCTCGGTGTCGGTGTAGCCGATGAAGTCGGTGGCGCCGGCGGTGTCGGCGATCTCCCGGTAGGCGCCCATGTCGGCGTGGCCGGTCTTCTTGGCCTGGGCGTCGGCCTTGGCGCGCTCCCGCTGCTCCTTCATCAGGCGGCGGAAGCCGTCCTCGTCCACCGACAGGCCCTGCTCGGCGGCCATCTCGAGGGTGAGGTCGATCGGGAAGCCCCAGGTGTCGTGGAGCAGGAACGCCTTGTCGCCGGAGAGGACCGTGCCACCGGCCTGCTTGGTCTCGGTGACGGCGGTGTCGAGGATGTTGGTGCCGGCCTTCAGCGTCTTGAGGAAGGCGTTCTCCTCGGCGACGGCGACCTTCTCGATGCGCTCGCGGTCGGTGATCAGCTCCGGGTACTGCTGGCCCATCATCTCGATGACGGTGTCGATCAGGTCCTTGACGACCGGACCGGTGGCACCGAGCAGGCGCATGTTGCGGATGGCGCGGCGCATGATGCGGCGCAGCACGTAGCCGCGGCCCTCGTTGCCCGGCGTCACGCCGTCACCGATGAGCATCACCGAGGTGCGCATGTGGTCGGTGACCACGCGCAGCGAGACGTCCGAGGCGTGGGCGTCGCCGTAGGCCACACCGGTCAGCTCGGTGGCCTTGTTGATGACGGCCATGGAGGTGTCGATCTCGTACATGTTCTGCACGCCCTGCAGAATCATGGCGAGGCGCTCCAGGCCGAGGCCCGTGTCGATGTTCTTGCTCGGCAGCTCGCCGAGGATCTCGAAGTTGTCCTTGCCGATGCCCTCGCCGCGCTCGTACTGCATGAAGACGAGGTTCCAGATCTCCACGTACCGCTCGTCGTTGACGGCGGGACCGCCCTCGACGCCGAAATCGGGGCCGCGGTCGTAGTTGATCTCGGAGCAGGGGCCGCACGGGCCGGGGACGCCCATGGACCAGTAGTTGTCCTTCATGCCGAGGCGCTGGATGCGCTCCTTCGGCACGCCGACGACCTCGTGCCAGATGCGCTCGGCCTCGTCGTCGTCCTTGTAGACGGTGATCCACAGGCGCTCGGGGTCGAGGCCGTAACCGCCCTTGTCCTGGGGCGTGGTGAGCAGCTCCCAGGCGTACGTGATGGCGCCTTCCTTGAAGTAGTCGCCGAAGGAGAAGTTGCCGCACATCTGGAAGAACGTGCCGTGGCGGGTGGTCTTGCCGACCTCTTCGATGTCGGGCGTGCGCACGCACTTCTGCACGCTGGTGGCGCGCGGGAACGGCGGCTTGACCTCGCCCAGGAAGTAGGGCTTGAAGGGCACCATGCCGGCGGGGACGAGGAGCAGAGTCGGGTCGTCCGCGATGAGCGACGCCGAAGGGACGACGGTGTGCCCGCGCTCCTCGAAGAAGCTCAGCCAGCGGCGGCGGATCTCAGCCGACTCCATCAGTGGTCCTCATTCCGGTTGTACGAGTACGCCGGGTTCTCGGCGTACTTCGGGTTGCTGCGGTTGTTCTCGATGGCGGCGTACCGCCCGGGGGCCGCGAGTTCCGGGTTCTCGTGGATGCCCAGGGCCTCCCCGAGTTCGGCCTCCCGCTGGGCCATGTTGTCGCGGACGTCGAGCGCGAAGCCCACGGCGCGGTCCTTGAGCCGCTGTCCCGTCTCGAGCGCCTTGTTCGCCGCGGTCGCGGCGAGGCTCTCCGGGGTCAGCTGCCTCAGCTTGCGGTTGACCTTGGTGGTGGCCCACACACCGGCGGCGACGCCCGTGCTGAACCAGAACGTACGGCGGAACATCGCTCGGTCTCAGTCCTTACTTCCGCTTGCCCCGTCGCGAGGCCGGGACGGTGCGGCCCACGATCACGGTACGCCTCGCCTCCTCGGCGGGCACCTCACCCTTGCGCCCGCCCAGCGCCCGGCGGACGCCGTAGCCGAAGGCCGCGACCTTGACCAGCGGGCCGCCGAAGGTGGAGGCGACGGTGGTCGACAGGGCGGAGGCGTTCGACGTGACCTCCTGGACGTCGGAGGCGATCGCGTCGACCCGGTCGATCTGGGTCTGCGCGGAGCGCACCGCCTGGGAGGCGTCCGCCAGCAGCGGGACGGCCTGGTCGGTCACGTCCGCCACGAGCTTGGTCGTCGCCTTGAGCGTCTGGGCCAGCCTCGCGAGAGCCACCGCGAGGAAGGAGACCAGGATCGCCCAGAAGACGGCCACCAGGATCCCGGCCACCTCTCCACCGGACACTGTGCGCACCCGCTCCCTGAAACGTGCCTGAACATCGAGAAAGTCGTGCACCGAGCCTATCGCGCCGGTGCTCGGGCTCCGTACCGGATTAGGGGGCGTGGGCGCAGGAGTTCCGGGAAGCGATTGTACGCAGTGATTACGGTTCAGTACGCTCCGTGTCCCATGCGAGATCATCAGCGCGCCGGTACTCCCGCGGGCGGCCATCTGCCCGCGGAATCGAACGCGTTCGTCGGCCGGGCCGGCGAACTGGCCGGTCTGGCCGAGGCCCTGCGCGGCTCGCGGCTGGTGACCGTGACCGGCCCCGGCGGGGTCGGCAAGTCGCGACTCGCGGCGCGGGCGGCGGCGCGCTGCGCGGCCCCGCACGGGGTGTGGCACGTGGATCTGGCGCCGCTGCGGGACGCCGGCCTCGTCGCGTACGCGCTCGTGGAGGCGCTGGGGCTGACCGACCACACGTCCCGGGCGCCGCGCGAGACGCTGCTCGCGCATCTCGCCGGCCGTGAACTCCTGCTGGTCCTCGACGGTTTCGAGCATCTGGCCGAGGGGTGCGCCGAGCTGGTGGCGGACCTGCTGGCCCGCCTTCCGCGGCTGCGGATCCTCGCGGTCGGCCGGTGCCCGCTGCGGCTGGCCGGCGAGCGGCTGCTGCCGCTCGCGCCGCTCGGCGAGGACGAGGCGGTGGAGCTGTTCGCCGAACGCGCCGCCGCCCAGGGCGTGCCCGTCGGGGACGGCCCCGAGGTGCGCGAGCTGTGCCGGCGCCTCGACGGCGTCCCGCTGGCCCTGGAGCTGGCCGCCGGGCGGCTGCGGGCACTGTCGCCGGGGCAGCTGCTGGAGCGGCTGGACGACCGGTTCCGGCTGCTGACCGGCGAGGTGCGCGACGCGCTGCCGCGCCACCGGACGCTGCGCACCGCGATCGGCTGGAGCCACGAGCTGTGCACGCCGGCCGAGCGGTTGCTGTGGGCGCGGCTGACGGTGTTCGCCGGGCAGTTCGACCTGGACGCCGTGGAGTACGTGTGCAGCGGGCACGGGCTGCCGGCCGACGACGTGCTGGACGTGCTGACGGAACTGATCGCGCAGTCGGTCGTGACCCGCGAGGAGACCGCCGCGGGCGTGCGCTACCGCATGCTCGACACGATCCGGGCCTACGGCGCCGACTGGCTCGCGGCGACCGGGGACGCGGAGCGGATGCGGCGCCGCCACCGCGACTGGTACATGGGGCTCGCGACCTGGTGCGAGCTGGACTGGTTCTCGCCCCGGCAGGCGGAGGTGGCCGAGCGCGTCGAGACCGAGCTGCCGAATCTGCGGTGCGCGCTGGAGCACTGCCTGACCGAGCCGGGCGAGGCGCATCTGGGCCAGTACCTGGCCGGCTCGCTATGGTTCTACTGGGCGGGCTGCGGTCGGCTGGCGGAGGGGCGGCACTGGCTGCAGCGCAGCCTCGAGCTGGAGACGGAGGGCGGTGCGCACAGCGCGGGCGAGCATCCGCGGCTGAAGGCCCTGTGGGTGCTGGGGTATGTCGCGATCCTGCAGGGCGATCCGGTGCCCGCCCTCGCGGCGCTGACGGAGTGCCGGGCGGAGGCGGAGCGGGTGGGCAGTGCGACCGGTGTCGCCTACGCCGAGCACCGCACCGGATGTCTGGCGCTGGTCACGGACGACATGGCGCGCGCGGAGCGGCTGCTGCGCTCGGCGCTGGAGCGCTACCGGGAGATCGGCGAGCTGAACAGCAATGTGCTGATGGGCCAGGTGGAGCTGGCGATGGCGCGGGCGTTCCAGGGGGATCTCGTGGACGCGGTGCGGCTGTGCGAGGACGTGCGGCAGGTCTGTGAGGACCACGGCGAGCGGTGGGCGCTCGGGTACGCGCTGTTCGTGCTGGCGTACGCGGCCTGGGCCGAGGGGGACCCGGCCCGCTCCCGGGCGCTGCTGAGCGAGAGCCTGGGCGGTGCGCACGGGTTTCGCGATCTGCTCGGCTCGGTGCTGTCGATGGAGCTGCTGGCGCTGGTCACCGCGGTGGAGGGGGACGCGGCGGAGGCGGCGGTGCTGCAGGGCGCCGCGGCGCGGATGTGGCCGTCGGTGGGGCTGCCGTTGTTCGGGTCCGCGTACTACAACGGCCCGCACGAACTGTGCGAGGCCACGGCCCGGAAGCGGCTCGGGGACGCGCGGTACGAGGAGTGCGTACGGCAGGGGCGGCGGCTCGGGCGGGCCGAGGCGGTGGCGCGGGCGCTGGGGCGGGACCGGTCGCTGCCGTCCGTTCCGCCCCCGCGCAGGGCGCAGGGGGGTGGCGCGGGAACGCGGCAGCCCGCCGCCTCGCCCACCCGGAAGGGCGGGGAGACGGCGGGCTGAAGGAGTGCCAGGCGCCTGCCGAGAATCAGCGGGCGTAGTACTCGACGACGAGCTGCTCGTCGCAGATCACCGGGATCTCCTTGCGGTTCGGCTCGCGGTCCAGGCGGAACGCCAGGGCCTTGAGGTTCACCTGCAGGTAGCGCGGGGTCTCACCGTCGGGGGCGAAGCCACCTTCACGGGCGATCGTGAAGAGCGTCTTCTCCTTGGAGCGGTCGCGGACCTGGACGACATCGTCGGGACGGACGACGAAGGACGGCTTGTCGACCTTCTTGCCGTTGACCTGGATGTGGCCGTGGACGACCATCTGGCGGGCCTGGTAGATCGTGCGGGCGATGCCCGAACGCAGGACCAGCGCGTCGAGGCGCTTCTCCAGCTCCACGATCAGGGCCTCACCGGTCTTGCCCTGCACCTTGGAGGCACGCTCGTAGGCGCGCACCAGCTGGCGCTCGGAGATGTCGTACTGAGCGCGCAGACGCTGCTTCTCGAGCAGACGGACCTTGTAGTCCGAGTTCTGCTTGCGGCCGCGGCCGTGCTCACCCGGCGGGTAGGGACGGGCCTCGAAGTACTTGACGGCCTTCGGCGTCAGCGCGATGCCGAGGGCACGCGACTTCTTGACCTTGGGGCGGGACTGGTTCGCCACTGTTTCTCTTTTCCTTGTTCCGGCTCGTCAGGGTTGCGGGAGGTCGCATCCGCAGCCGGGGAAACCCGTCGGGTCCGCATGGGACCTGCCGGGCAGCCGCTCCCCTGATCTGGGCACATACGTGCAGCACGCGAGTGGCCCACCAACCTCTCCCGGAGCTCCGGGTGGTGGTGGGCTGCCCGCGACACCGTTCGACGGTGCGCGACGCTCCTGGAACCCGCGGGGGGTTCCGGCCGGCTGTCCCGCTCTGACTGCACGGAACTCGGCACTTCAGGGCAGTCTACAGGGCGCTCAGGACCGCTTGCGACCGAGGTGCGTGCGGGTCCACTCCACGGCGTCCGCGTAGCGGGCCTCGGCGCCGTGCCGGGTCGGGGTGTAGTACTCGCGGTCCTTCAGCTCGTCCGGTGCGTACTGCTGGGCGGCGATGCCCTCGGCCAGGTCGTGCGGGTAGACGTACCCCTGGCCGTGGCCGAGCTTGGTCGCGCCCTTGTAGTGGCTGTCGCGCAGATGCGCCGGGACCGCTCCGGCCAGTCCCTTGCGTACGTCGTCCAGGGCGGCGCCGATCGCGGTCGTGGCGGAGTTGGACTTGGGGGCGAGCGCGAGCGCGATGGTGGCGTGGCTGAGGGTGAGCGCGGCCTCGGGGAAGCCGATCATGGCGACGGCCTGGGCGGCGGCGACCGCGATGGGCAGGGCGTTCGGGTCGGCCAGGCCGATGTCCTCGCTGGCGGAGATCATCAGGCGGCGGGCGATGAAGCGGGGGTCCTCGCCCGCCTCGATCATGCGGGCCAGGTAGTGCAGGGCGGCGTCGACGTCGGAGCCGCGGATGGACTTGATCAGGGCGCTGGCGACGTCGTAGTGCTGGTCGCCGTCGCGGTCGTACTTCACCGCGGCCCGGTCGACGGTCTCCTCCAGGGTGGACAGGGAGATCTCCGGCTCGCCCTTGTCGAGGGCGGCCCCGGCGGCGGCTTCCAGGGCGGTGAGCGCGCGGCGGGCGTCGCCGCCGGCGATGCGCAGCAGGTGGTCCTCGGTGTCCTCGGGGAGGGAGACGGCGCTGTTCAGGCCGCGCTCGTCGGTGAGGGCGCGCTTCAGCAGGCCGCGGATGTCGTCGTCGGTGAGGGATTCGAGGGTGAGCAGCAGGGAGCGGGAGAGCAGCGGGGAGATCACCGAGAAGTACGGGTTCTCGGTGGTGGCCGCGATCAGGGTCACCCAGCGGTTCTCGACGGCCGGGAGCAGGGAGTCCTGCTGGGCCTTGCTGAAGCGGTGGATCTCGTCGAGGAAGAGGACGGTCTCCTGGCCGTATCCGCCGCTGGCGCGGCGGGCGCCGTCGATGACCGTGCGCACCTCCTTGACGCCCGCGGTGATCGCGGACAGCTCCACGAAGCGCTTGTTGGTGGCCTTGGAGACGACGTAGGCGAGGGTGGTCTTGCCGGTGCCGGGCGGGCCCCACAGGATCACCGAGGACGGGCCGGCCGGGCCCTTCGCGCCCTCGCCGACCAGGCGGCGCAGGGGTGAGCCCGGTTTGAGCAGGTGCTGCTGCCCGACGACCTCGTCGAGGGTGCGCGGACGCATCCGGACCGCGAGGGGGCTGGTCGTCGGGTCCTTCTCCTGGCGTTCTTCGGCTGCGGCGGTGAACAGGTCGGGCTCCACGCCAGAAACCCTAAATCACGGCACTGACAACACGACGTGCCGCATCGGCGCCGCCCGGGCGGGGCCCGCGCGGAGACGGGGGGAGCACCGCGCTGCGACGGCCGGCGAGGGAGCGATGCGCAGGCGAACCGCCGGACTCTTTCGGGTGCGGGCCCGGATGTCCGGGGTGCGGGCCGGATTTCTGGGCGTCGTTTCGGGTGCGGGCCCGGATGTCGGCTGGTCGCGCAGTTCCCCGCGCCCCCAGGGGGACCTCGGTGGACCCGAGAGCGGACCGCGGAGGGACGCCCTGGGCCCGAGAGCGGATCCGGGGGCCGAGCCCCGGTGGGCCTGAGCCCGGGACCTGCTCCCCCGAGCCCGCCCCCGGGGCCGGGGCCGGGGAACCGTTGGACCGAGGCCGGGACGCGGGGTGCGCGGCTTCCCGCTGCCGGCGGGCGCGGTGGGCGGCCCTTCGGGCGGGGCGCACGGCACGGCCGCGAGCGGCTCGGGTCGGGTCGGGTCGGGTCGGGTCGGGTGGAGAGTCCCCCGTGGCAGTCCCCCGTGGCCGACGCCCGTCAGGACTCGCGGCGCGCGCGGCGGGCCGTCGGGGGCCGCGTCAGCTGGTCCAGAAGGTCCACCAGCGGGTCAGGACCAGCATGCCGATGATGCCGATGTGGAGGACCGGCAGGACCCAGGTGAACTCGTCGAAGAAGCCCTTGAGCCAGCGCGGGGCCGGCAGCAGGTCGTTGCGGATGTTGAAGGACGTCACGTACCAGAACATGATGATCGTGGCGACCCAGGCCAGGCAGCACCACAGGCACAGCGCGTTGATCCGGTACAGGGACTGGAACTGCAGCCAGGCGCAGAAGCCCACCCCGAACAGCGTGCCGACGTTGAAGGTCAGCCAGTACCAGCGCGGGAAGCGGGCGCGGGCCAGCAGGCTCATGCCGACGCAGATGACGATGCCGTAGCAGACCAGGCCGAGCATCGGGTTGGGGAAGCCGAAGGCGGCGGCCTGCTTGGACTCCATCACGCTGCCGCAGGAGACGACCGGGTTGAGGCTGCAGCCGGGGGTGAACGTCTTGCCGGCGACCTTGGCCTCGAGGATCTTGAACTTGTCCAGGGTGATGACCCAGGCGGCGAGCAGTCCGGCCGCGCCGGTGATCACCAGCAGCACTCCGAAGGCGCGGCTGCCGCCCACGGTGCGCGGCGCGGCGGCCCCGGCGTGCTGCGGCTCGGGGTCGGTGGAGACGTCCTTCACTGTCGTCTTGCTCATTCCGCCGGTTCCGTCACTTGAGAGTTGGACCTTCTTCGGGCAGGGCCATTGTGCCGCACGGGTCCCACTGTCCACCGTTCGATGGACATAAGGAAGTACGCGCGTGGAGGCCCGGCCGTTCGGATCCGGCCGCTGATCGGACGCCTTGACGCGCGTGCGGCGCTCCCGGCCCGAAAATCCCCTCGCGGAGCGAGGTGACGGGCGCCGGGTTGACGACGGAGGGCGCCGGGATCACCCCGGCGCCCTCGGCCCTCCGTCGCTGTGGTCGCTCGTCAGCCGCCGAGCCGGGACTCCAGCTCCGCCACGATCTCGTTCACGCCGATCGCCGACTGCTCGCCGGACTCCATGTCCTTGAGCTGGACGACGCCCTCGGCGAGATCGCGCTCGCCGGCCACGATCGTGTAGCGGGCGCCGCTGCGGTTGGCGTTCTTCATCGCGCCCTTGAGCCCCTTGTGCCCGTAGGAGAAGTCCGCCGCCACGCCCACCTTGCGCAACTCGGTGACCTTGGCGAACAGCACGCGGCGGGCCTCGTCGCCGAGCGGCACCGCGAAGACGCTGGTGGCGGAGGGCAGTTCGAGCTCGACGCCCTCGGCCTCGAGCGCGAGCACCGTGCGGTCCACGCCGAGGGCCCAGCCGACGGACGGCAGCGCGGGGCCGCCGATCATCTCCGACAGGCCGTCGTAGCGGCCGCCGCCGCCCACCGCGGACTGCGAGCCGAGGCCGTCGTGGACGAACTCGAAGGTGGTGCGGGTGTAGTAGTCGAGGCCGCGCACCAGCTTCGGGTCGTCCTCGAAGGCCACGCCCGCCGCCGTGATCAGCTCCCGGACCTCCTCGTGGTACGCCTTGCACGCGTCGCACAGGTAGTCGCGCAGCAGCGGGGCGCCGGTGAGCTGCTTCTGCACCGCCTCGCGCTTGTCGTCCAGGACGCGCAGCGGGTTGATCTCCGCGCGGCGCAGCGTGTCCTCGTCCAGGTCGAGGCCGCGCAGGAAGTCCTGCAGCGCGGCCCGGTACACCGGCCGGCACTCCTTGTCGCCCAGCGAGTTCAGCAGGATGCGGAAGTCGCGCAGGCCGAGCGAGCGGTAGGCCTGGTCGGCGAGGATGATCAGCTCGGCGTCCAGCGCCGGGTCCTCCGCGCCGATCGCCTCGGCGCCGACCTGGGAGAAGTGCCGGTAGCGGCCCTTCTGCGGGCGCTCGTAGCGGTAGTAGGAGCCGGAGTACCACAGCTTGACGGGGAGGTTGCCCGCCTTGTGGAGGTTGGCCTCCAGCGCGGCGCGCAGCACGGAGGCGGTGCCCTCGGGGCGCAGGGCGAGCCTGTCGCCGCCCTTGGTCTCGAAGGCGTACATCTCCTTGGTCACGATGTCGGTGGACTCGCCGACACCGCGCGCGAACAGCTCGACGTTCTCGAAGCCGGGGGTCTCGATGTAGCCGTAGCCGGAGGCGCGCAGCGGGGCGGCGATCGCCTCGCGCACGGCCAGGTACTTCGCGGAGTCCGGCGGGATGAGGTCGTAGGTGCCCTTGGGGGCCTTGAAGGTGCTCACGGAAGTCTCTCGATCACATTCCTCGTCGGGGAGCCGTAGGCGCTCCCTGGCCGGCCGCCACCTGCCGCAGATACGGGTTGGTGGCGCGCTCCTGGCCGATGGTCGTCTGGGGGCCGTGTCCGGACAGCACCACGGTCGAGTCGTCGAGCGGCAGGACCACGCGGGTCAGGGACTCGAGCATGTCGTCCATGGAGCCACCGGGGAAGTCGGTGCGTCCGATGGAGCCGGCGAACAGCAGGTCGCCCGAGAACAGGAGGGGCGGGATGTCCGCCGCCTCGGGCATGCCGAAGGTCACCGACCCCCTGGTATGGCCCGGCGCGTGCGAGACGGTCATCGACAGTCCCGCCAGCTCCAGACGCGCGCCGTCGGTCAGCTCCTTGACGTCGTCCGGCTCCCCCACGGTCAGCTCGCCCATCAGCGGCATGCCGATGGACCGGCCGAGCGCCTTCTCGGGGTCGCTCATCATGAACCGGTCCTCGGGGTGGATCCAGGCCGGTACGTCGTGCGCGCCGCACACGGGGACGACGGAGGCCACGTGGTCGATGTGGCCGTGGGTGAGGACGACGGCGACGGGCTTGAGCCGATGCTTCTTCAGTGCCTCTTCGACGCCGGGGGCCGCCTGGTGGCCCGGGTCGATGATCACGCACTCCTCACCGGCGGCGGGGGCGACGAGATAGCAGTTCGTCCCCCAGGCCCCGGCGGGGAACCCGGCAATGAGCACGATCGTCCTTCGTTGTGGCGGTTGTGGGCGGTATGGGGGCGGCGTCTGACGCTCGCGCCCGCGGTCAGAGCCTACCGGCGCTGCCGATTC
The DNA here is from genome assembly GCF_040637635.1 of Streptomyces sp. NPDC028635. Classification (NCBI taxonomy): domain Bacteria; kingdom Bacillati; phylum Actinomycetota; class Actinomycetes; order Kitasatosporales; family Streptomycetaceae; genus Streptomyces; species Streptomyces sp. NPDC028635. Next base: position 74,784 of record NZ_JBEZWX010000029.1, read on the forward strand.
CTCAGCGAACCCATATACGGTACGGGGCACACGCAGGCGATCGGTTCATCGGACGCACGCGCCCCCAACCGACGTACAAGAGGCATTGAGGAGTAACCCCGGTGGTCAGCCAGGAGCAGCGGCGGCGTCAGCTCGCCCGGGAGAAGTTCTTGCGGCAGCAGCAGCGGCGCACCGACGCGCGGCGCAAGGCGCGGGTCCGTAATTCCGTGATCGCCGCGGTGCTCGGTGTGGTCCTGGTGGGCGGCCTCGCGGCGTACACGACCGGGGTGTTCAAGGACGACGGCAAGTCGAACGCGAGCGCCGACGTCACGCCGTCGGCGTCGGCCAGGCCGAAGGACCCGTGCGCGAAGCCGGCTCCGGGCTCGGTGAAGAAGCTGAAGTTCGGCAAGGAGCCGGCGATGTCGATCGACACGTCGGCGAAGTACACGATGAAGCTGGACACCACCTGCGGTGAGATCGACCTCGCGCTGAAGGCGAAGGACGCCCCGCACACGGTGAACTCCTTCAACTTCCTCGCGGGCAAGGGGTACTTCGACCACACCAAGTGCCACCGCCTGACCCCGTCGGGCATCTACGTCCTGCAGTGCGGCGACCCGACGGCCACCGGCATGGGCGACCCGGGCTACAAGATGAAGGACGAGAACCTCAAGGACAAGAGCCTCAAGGGCAACGTGTACCCGGCGGGCACGGTCGCGATGGCGAACTCCGGTCCGAACACCAACGGCAGCCAGTTCTTCCTCGTGTACCAGGACAGCCCGCTGCCGCCCAGCTACACACCGTTCGGTACGGTGTCGCCGGCCGGCATGCAGGTGCTGAAGAAGATCGCGGACGCCGGCGCCCAGCCCGCCGATCCCACCACCCAGAACACCGCGCCCAACGCGACGGTGGTGATCGACAAGGCGACGGTCACGAAGTCGTGACGGCGCCCGGGCGCCCCGTGCGGCCAGCTGGGAAATTTCGGTCGCGCTGGATGCGGACAGGCAACCCGCTGGTCGCCTATGTTGGCGGTGAACAAACTGTGGACGATGCCCGGGGGAGCTCGAAGGCCCCTCGCAGGCATCATGTGGAGGAGGCGCTGTGAGCAGCGACCCGTGGGGCCGCGTCGACGAGACGGGGACCGTGTACGTGCGGACGGCCGACGGCGAGCAGGTCGTCGGTTCCTGGCAGGCAGGCTCCCCCGAGGAGGCGCTGGCCTACTTCGAGCGCAAGTACGAGGGCCTGGTTGTCGAGATCGGCCTCCTCGAGAAGCGAGTGCGCACCACCGATCTGTCGGCCAAGGACGCGATGGCCGCGATCGACCACCTGCGCGAGCAGGTGGACGCGCACCACGCGGTCGGTGACCTGGACGCGCTGCGGCAGCGCCTGGACAAGCTCGTGCAGACCGTCGAGTCGCGCCGCGAGGAGCGCAAGGCGCAGCGGGCGAAGCAGGCGGACGAGGCCCGGCACGCCAAGGAGTCCCTGGTCGCGGAGGCCGAGGAGCTGGCGCAGTCCGACCAGTGGCGGGCCGCCGGCGAGCGGCTGCGGTCCCTGGTGGACACCTGGAAGGGCCTGCCGCGGCTCGACCGCAAGTCGGACGACGAGCTGTGGCACCGGTTCTCGCACGCCCGGTCGGCGTTCTCCAAGCGCCGCAAGGCGCACTTCGCGCAACTGGACGCGCAGCGCGAGGAGGCCCGCCGGACCAAGGAGCGCCTGGTCGCCGAGGCCGAGGCACTGTCGAGCTCGACGGACTGGGGGCCCACCGCGGCCCGCTACCGGGAGCTGATGGCCGAGTGGAAGGCCGCCGGCCGCGCCCAGCGCGAGCACGAGGACGACCTGTGGAACCGCTTCCGCGGCGCCCAGGACGTGTTCTTCGCCGCGCGCAGCTCGGTATTCGCGGAGCGGGACGCCGAGCAGGCGGAGAACCTGAAGCTGAAGGAGGAGCTGGCCGAGGAGGCCGAGAAGCTCCTGCCGGTGACGGATCTCAAGGCCGCGCGGGCCGGCTTCCGCACGATCAACGAGCGCTGGGAGGCCATCGGCCATGTGCCGCGGGACGCCCGGCCGAAGGTCGAGGGCCGGATGCACGCGGTGGAGCGGGCGATCCAGGAGGCCGAGGAGGCCGAGTGGCGCCGGACGAACCCGGAGGCACGCGCGCGTGCCGAGGGTCTGACCGGTCAGCTCCAGGCCGCCGTCGACAAGCTCAGGGGCCAGATCGAGCAGGCGCGCGCCCAGGGCAACACCGCGAAGGCCGACAAGCTGGAGCGTGAGCTCGAGGGCCGCCAGGCCCTGCTGGACCAGGCGCTGAAGGGCCTGCAGGAGTTCGGCGGCTGAGCCACCGGCTCCCGAGAGCGCCGAAAGCCCCCGTACACGGTGTGTACGGGGGCTTTCGTGTGCCGGGCGGGCCCTCGGTGGCCCGCGGCTGCCGGCCGGTCCCTGCGGGCCCGTGCAGCGGCGTTACGACGGTCGGCGGGCGGAGGTGACGCGGTAGACGTCGTAGACGCCCTCGACGCCGCGTACGGCCTTCAGGACGTGGCCCAGGTGCTTGGGGTCGCCCATCTCGAAGGTGAACCGGGAGGTCGCCACCCGGTCGCGGGACGTCTGGACGGCCGCGGACAGGATGTTGACGTGCTGGTCGGACAGCACGCGCGTGACGTCGGACAGCAGCCGGGAGCGGTCCAGTGCCTCGACCTGGATGGCGACCAGGAAGACCGAGGACTGGGTGGGCGCCCATTCGACCTCGAGGATGCGCTCCGGCTCCCGCGACAGTGACTCCACGTTGACGCAGTCGCTGCGGTGAACCGATACGCCACTGCCGCGCGTGACGAAGCCGATGATGGGGTCGCCGGGCACCGGCGTACAGCACCGGGCCAGTTTGACCCACACGTCGTCGACGCCCTTGACGACGACGCCGGGGTCGTTGCTGCTGCGGCGCTTGCGGCCGCGGCTCCGGGTCGGGACCGTCTCGTCGATCTCCTCGGTGGCCGCCTCCTCGCCGCCGAGGGCCTGCACCAGCTTCTGCACGATGTGCTGCGCGGAGACATGGCCCTCGCCGATCGCCGCGTAGAGAGCGGAGATGTCGGAGTAGCGCATCTCGTGCGCGAGCGTGACCAGGGAGTCGCCGGTGAGGATGCGCTGGATCGGCAGGTTCTGCTTGCGCATGGCCCGCACGATGGCGTCCTTGCCCTGCTCGATCGCCTCGTCGCGGCGCTCCTTGGAGAACCAGCCCCGGATCTTGTTGCGGGCGCGCGGCGACTTGACGAAGCCGAGCCAGTCCCGGGAGGGCCCGGCGCCCGGCGCCTTGGAGGTGAAGACCTCGACCAGGTCGCCGTTGTCGAGGGTCGACTCCAGCGGGACGAGCCGGCCGTTGACCCGGGCTCCTATGGTGCGGTGGCCGACCTCGGTGTGCACGGCATAGGCGAAGTCCACCGGGGTGGCGCCGGCCGGCAGCGCGATGACGTCGCCCTTGGGGGTGAAGACGAAGACCTCGTTGCGCGACAGGTCGAAGCGCAGGGACTCCAGGAACTCACCCGGGTCCTCGGTCTCCTTCTGCCAGTCCAGCAGCTGGCGCAGCCACGCCATGTCGTTGAGGTGGTCGTCCTTGCCCTTGCCGGACGACTTGGGCGCGTCGGTGCGCACCTTGGAGGCGCCCGCGACGGCCTCCTGCTTGTACTTCCAGTGCGCGGCGATGCCGTACTCGGCGCGGCGGTGCATGTCGAACGTGCGGATCTGCAGCTCGACCGGCTTGCCGCTGGGCCCGATGACCGTCGTGTGCAGCGACTGGTACATGTTGAACTTGGGCATCGCGATGTAGTCCTTGAACCGCCCGGGAACAGGGTTCCAGCGGGCGTGGACGGTGCCCAGCGCGGCGTAGCAGTCGCGGACGGTGTCCACCAGGACGCGGATGCCGACCAGGTCGTAGATCTCCGCGAAGTCACGGCCGCGGACGATCATCTTCTGGTAGACGCTGTAGTAGTGCTTCGGGCGGCCGGTGACGGTGGCGCGGATGCGGGCGGCGCGCAGGTCGCCCTGGACCTCGTCGATCACCTTGGCCAGGTACTCGTCGCGCTTGGGGGCGCGCTCGGCGACGAGGCGCACGATCTCGTCGTACATCTTGGGGTAGAGGATCGCGAAGGCGAGGTCCTCCAGCTCCCACTTGATGGTGTTCATGCCCAGGCGGTGGGCGAGCGGCGCGTAGATCTCCAGGGTCTCGCGCGCCTTCTTCTCCTGCTTCTCGCGCTTGAGGTAGCGCATGGTGCGCATGTTGTGCAGGCGGTCGGCGAGCTTGATGACCAGGACCCTCGGGTCCTTGGCCATGGCGACGACCATCTTGCGCACGGTCTCGGCCTGCGCGGCCTCACCGAACTTGACCTTGTCCAGCTTGGTGACGCCGTCGACGAGCAGGGCGACGACGTCGCCGAAGTCACGGCGCAGGTCCTCCAGGCCGTACTCGGTGTCCTCGACGGTGTCGTGCAGCAGGCCGGCCATCAGGGTCGCCGGGTCCATGCCCAGCTCGGCGAGGATGGTGGTGACGGCGAGCGGGTGCGTGATGTACGGGTCGCCGCTCTTGCGCTTCTGGCCGCGGTGCCAGCGCTCGGCGACCTGATAGGCGCGCTCGATCTGGCGCAGCGTGGAGTTCTCGATCTTCGGGTCGTTGCTGCGGACTATCCGCAGCAGCGGTTCCAGGACCGGGTTGTAGGGGTTGGCGCGCTGGACGCCGAGGCGGGCTAGACGGGCGCGGACGCGGTTGGAGGAGCCGGTGCGGGCGGGCGGGGTCGCGGGCGTGCGGACCACGGGCGCGTTGACGGGCCGCTCGGGGGGCGCGGGCTTGGGACGGGTCTCCTCGGCCGGCTTGTCGACGGGCGCCGACTGGGCGTGCTGGACCGGCCCGCGGGTGTCGTTCTTCGCGTGCGGCGCGGTCGGCGCGGGCTGTGCCGCGGGTCCCGGGGCGGGCTCGGGCTTGGCGGCGGTCAGGTGCTGGGCCTCGTCTGGCAAGAGGACTCCTCGTGCGCGATCCGGGTCCCCCGGTCAGGCTCCGGAGTCCCCATCGTAGCGAGCCTGGGCTCCAGGATCGCCTTCAGGCCACTCTGCGGCCCGTGTACCCCGAAAACGCAAGGGGCGGGCACCGGATTCCTCCGGGCCCGCCCCTTGTACGGCCGACTGGTTCGCCGGACCGTGTGACCGGCTGGTTCGTCAGACGGTGAGCAGCGCCTCCAGCGGGGCCTCGCCTAGGGCGGCCTGCAGGCGCGGGCGGCCCTCGAGGAAGCTCAGCTCCATCAGGACGGCGGCGCCCGCGACCTCGGCGCCGGCCCGCTGGATCAGATGGACGGCGGCCTCGGCGGTACCGCCGGTGGCGAGGACGTCGTCGACGATCAGCACACGGTCGTCGGCGCCGAGGTCCTCGGCGTGCACCTCGATCTCGGCCGAGCCGTACTCCAGGTCGTAGGCCTGGGCGAGGGTCGCTCCGGGGAGCTTGCCCGCCTTGCGGACCGGGATGAAGCCCAGGCCCGCGCGGACGGCGACCGGTGCGCCGAGGATGAAGCCCCGGGCCTCCAGGCCGACGATCTTGGTGGCGCGGGTGCGCTCGGCGATCTCGGCGAACGCGTCGGTGAGCGCGGTGAACGCCGCCGGGTCCGCGAGCAGCGGGGTGATGTCCTTGAACATCACACCGGGCTCGGGGTAGTCGGCCACGTCCCGGATACGGCTGAGCAGCAGCTCCCGGATCTCGGTCATCGGCGCTTCCCCGAGGGCCGGCCGCGGCCGCGGTTGCGGGCGGCGGACTGGTCGCGGGGGCCGACGACCGCCGGTGCGGTGTCGTCCGGGTCGTCACCGCCGGTGCGGGCGGCGGCGAACTCCTCCTGGGCACCGGCCTGGGCCCGCTTGGCCAGGACGCGCTTGCGCAGGGCCTTCATCTGCGGCTCGCGCTCCTTGAGGTCGGCGACCAGCGGGGTGGCGATGAAGATCGAGGAGTACGCACCGGCCGCGAGGCCGACGAACAGCGACAGCGAGATGTCGTTGAGCATGCCCGCGCCGAGGAAGCCGCCGCCGATGAACAGCAGGCCCGCGACGGGCAGCAGCGCGACCACCGTGGTGTTGATGGAGCGGACCAGGGTGCCGTTGATGGAGCGGTTCGCGATGTCGCTGTAGGTCCACCTGGTCTGCTTGGTGATGTCCTTGGTCTGCTCCTTGAGGCTGTCGAAGACGACGACCGTGTCGTAGAGCGAGTAACCGAGGATGGTCAGCAGACCGATCACCGTGCCCGGGGTGACCTCGAAGCCGACGAGGGCGTAGATACCGGTGGTGATGGTGATGTCGTGGATCAGGGCGACGAGCGCCGCGACGGCCATGCGCCACTCGAAGGCGATCGCCAGGTAGATCACGACGAGGACCATGAAGATGCCCAGGCCCTGCCACGCCTTGTTGGCGATCTGCTCGCCCCAGCTGGGGCCGACGAGGTCGGCGTTGATCTTCTCCGCGTCGACCTTGAGGTCCTTGGCCAGCTCGTTCTTGATCTTGGTGGCGTCGCTGGTCTCGATGCCCGCGACCTGGATGCGCAGGCTGCCGTCACCGAGCTTCTGGACGATGGCGTCGTGGCCGGACGCCTCCTGCGCGTAGCCCTCGGCGCTGGAGACCGACACCGACATGTTCTTCGGGGTGGTGAAGACGGCGCCGCCCTGGAACTCGATGCCCATGTTCAGGCCGCGCACCGCCAGGCCAAGGATGGCCGTGATGGTGATCAGGATCGAGACGCCGTACCAGATCTTGCGCTTGCCGATGAAGTCGTAGCCGATTTCGCCACGGTGGAGCCGGGCGCCGAGGTTGCCGAGCTTCGACATCTCTCACGCCTCCTTCGGGTCGACGGGGCCGCCGGCGGCCGGACGGGAGGAACGACGGGTGCTGCGCAGCGGCGGCTTGGCGCCCAGGCTCTTGGGGTCGAGGCCGGACCACTTGTGGCCGTCCGCGAAGAACTTCCGGCGGGCCAGGATCGTCAGCAGCGGCTTGGTGAACAGGAACACCACGACGACGTCGAGCAGGGTGGTCAGACCGAGCGTGAACGCGAAGCCCTGCACCTTGCCGACGGTCACGATGAACAGCACCGCGGCGGCGAGGAAGGAGACGAAGTCGGAGACGAGGATCGTGCGCCGGGCACGCGGCCAGCCGCGCTCCACGGCGGGTCGCAGCGTGCGGCCCTCGCGGATCTCGTCGCGGACGCGTTCGAAGTAGACGATGAACGAGTCCGCGGTGATACCGATGGCGACGATGGCACCGCACACGGCCGGCAGGTTCAGCGCGAAGCCGATGGCCGGGCCGAGCAGCGACATGATCACGTAGGTGAGCGCGGCGGACACCAGCAGCGAGGCGCAGGCGATCAGCGCCAGGCCGCGGTAGTAGACCACCAGGTAGATCACGACCAGGGCGAGACCGATCGCACCGGCGATCAGACCGGCCTTGAGCTGCTCACCGCCGAGCGCCGCGGTCACCGTGGTGACGCTGTCCTCCTTGAAGGTCAGCGGCAGGGCGCCGTAGGAGAGCATGTTGGAGAGGCTCTGCGCCTCCTCCTGCGAGAAGTGGCCGGTGATCTCGGCGCTGCCGCCGGTCAGCGCCTCGCGGACGAACGGGTCGGAGACGACGTTGCCGTCGAGGACGATCGCGAACTGGTTCTGCGGGGTCTGCTGCTGGGCCAGCTTGCCGGTGATGTCGGCGAACTTCTTCGCGCCCTTGGAGGTGAACTCCATGGTCACGGTCCAGCCGGAGGCGTTCTGCGTGTTGAAGACGGCCTGCGCCTTCTTCACGTCGGTGCCGTCCACGCCGGCCGGGCCGAGGATGTACTTCTGCCACTGGCCGCTGGAGTTGCCGCAGGCCAGCGTGGGCTCGTCGGGCTTGGTGCCCTTGCCGGCCGCCGCGCGCTGGTCCGCCTTGGAGCAATCCAGCGCGGCGTACTGCGCCTGGAGCTTGGAGGTGGCGTCGCCGGAGGCGCTGCCCGACGGGGAGGGAGACGCCTTGGGGCTGCCGGAGCTGCTCGCGGACGGCTTGGCGTCGGCCTTCAGCGCGTCGGAGACCGGGCGGCCCTGGGAGGTGGCGCTCGCGGACGGGGTGGCGGACGGGGAGGACGATCCCTTGCCGGTCGCCTCCGGCTTGTCCGAGGCCTTGCCGGTCGCCTTGCCGCTCGGCGACGCCGAGGGGTTGCCGGTGCCGCTCGGCGTCGGGGTTCCCGCGCCGGGGCCGGAGAGCTCGGTGGCCAGGACCGGGCGGAAGTAGAGCTTGGCGGTGGTGCCGACCTGCTGGCGCGCCTGCTCGGAGTTCGTGCCCTTGGGGATGTTGACGATGATGTTGCGGTTGCCCTGGGTCTGGACCTCGGACTCCGACACACCAAGACCGTTGACGCGGCGCTCCATGATCTCGACCGCGGTGTCCATGTTGGTCTTGTTGATCGCGGACTCCTGGCCGGCCTCGGGGACCGCCCGGAGCGTGATGCTCGTACCGCCGGCAAGGTCGATGCCCAGACGCGGGGTGGTGTGCCCGGAGGCGAACATCCCGCCGGTGAGCGCCACGATGGCGATCAGGATCAGGGCCAGCGCGCGCCACGGCTTGCTCTGGGCGCTCGCGGTCCGGCCCTTTCTAGGTGCTGCCACCTTCTCGTACTCCCTCTCGGGCCGCCCCGCGCCGGGTCAGCGCTGCGGCGGCCATGACATGGTTGGGACCCCCTGCGAGAAGCGCACGTCGCACAGGCACGCGCGACGGTGGTGGCGCGTGCCCGGCAGACGCGACTACTTCGCGTCGGTGTCGCCCTCGGTCTTCTTCGGCTCTTCGTCGGCCTGAGCCTTCGCCTCGGCCGCGTCGGCCTTGTCCTCGGCGGCCTTGATGGCGTCGTCGCCTCGCTCGGCGGCGTCCTGCTTGCCGAGGTCGATCTTGCCCTCGGAGGCGGCAGCGGCGGACTCGTCGTCTTCGGTGAGGGAGGACGCGTCGTCGGGGACGATGTCGGCGTCGGACTTCAGGTCGTGCTCGATGCCGTGGACGATGCGGTTGTACTCGTCGTCGCTCAGGACGGCACCGATCGAGTTCTTCGCGAAGAGCAGCTCGACACCGGGACCGGCGTCAAGGAGGACCGTCTCCTCGTTGACCTCCTTGACCGTCGCGTACATGCCCCCGATGGTGCGGACGCCGGAACCGGGTTGCATGTGGTTCCGCATGTCCGCGGCCTGCTGCTGCTTCTTCTTGGCGGAGCGGGTCATCAGGAACATGGCCCCGATGAGCACGATGAACGGGAGGAGGGTCACGAGACTCACGGGTCGGTACTTCCTTCACACGACCGCGATGGTGAGCGGCCTGATGGCTGGGGGTGTATGGGGGCTGCCGTCACAGGCGGCATCGGCGGAGTCTAAGCGAGTCCGCGCGCAAGGAACAACGCTCAGCATGGCACCTGGGTTCCTGAGCTCGCCAATCCCTCGCCGATGTCCCTCCCTCTGCACCGTCTCCTGCTGTCATGCCCCGAACAGGTCCGCTTGTCCGTTTCCGGCCGTGGACGAGCGGGGCGGGGTGAGACCCAGATGGGCCCAGGCGGCGGGCGTGGCGACGCGGCCGCGCGGGGTGCGGGCCAGCAGGCCCTCGCGCACCAGGAAGGGCTCGGCCACCTCCTCGACCGTCTCGCGCTCCTCCCCCACCGCGACGGCCAGGGTCGACAGACCGACGGGGCCGCCGCCGAACAGCTTCAGCAGGGCCTGAAGCACCGCACGGTCCAGGCGGTCCAGGCCCCGCGCGTCGACCTCGTAGACGGCGAGGGCGGCGGCGGCGATGTCCCGGGTGATCAGGCCGTCGGCCTTGACCTGCGCGTAGTCGCGAACGCGGCGCAGCAGCCGGTTGGCGATGCGGGGCGTGCCACGGGAGCGCCCGGCGATCTCGGCGGCTCCGGCGGGCTCGATCTCGACGTCCAGCAGGTGGGCCGAGCGGTGCACGACGCGCTCCAGCTCGTGCGGCTCGTAGAACTCCATGTGCGCGGTGAAGCCGAAGCGGTCGCGCAGGGGCGGTGGCAGCAGGCCGGCGCGGGTGGTGGCGCCGACCAGGGTGAAGGGGGGCAGTTCGAGCGGGATCGCGGTGGCGCCGGGGCCCTTGCCGACGATCACGTCGACGCGGAAGTCCTCCATCGCCATGTACAGCATCTCCTCGGCGGGCCGCGACATGCGGTGGATCTCGTCGAGGAAGAGCACCTCGCCCTCCTGGAGCGAGGACAGGATCGCGGCGAGGTCGCCGGCGTGCTGGATGGCGGGGCCGGAGGTGATGCGGATGGGGGCGCCCATCTCGGCCGCGATGATCATCGACAGGGTGGTCTTGCCGAGGCCGGGGGCACCGGAGAGCAGCACGTGGTCGGCGGTGGCGCCGCGCGCGCGGGCGGCGCGCAGCACGAGGTCGAGCTGTTCGCGCACCTTTTCCTGGCCGATGAACTCGCCCAGGTCCTTGGGGCGCAGGGCGGCCTCGACGGCCTGGTCCTCACGGTCGGCGACAGAGCCCACCAGCCGCTCGGGGGCGGGGGTCTCGGTGGAGTCGTCCCAGTTCATGTGGTGTGCCTTCGGCTATCGGGGATCAGCGGGCGCGCGCGGTCAGCGGGCGCGGTTCAGCGTCTGCAGGGCGGCCTTGAGCAGCTGCCCCACCTGCGGCGTGCCGCCCGCGGCCTCGGCCTGGGGCGCGACGGCGGTCACCGCCTCGTCGGCCTCCCGGGTCGCGTAGCCCAGACCGATCAGGGCCGCGTGCAGCTGGTCGCGCCAGCCCTGGGTGACCGGGGCGCCGACGGCGGGCGCCCCGACGGGCTCGCCGAGCCGGTCCTTCAGTTCCAGCAGCAGCTTCTGCGCGCCCTTCTTGCCGATGCCGGGGACGGCGGTGAGCGCCTTCTCGTCACCGGTGGCGACGGCGCGGCGCAGCGCGTCCGGGCTGTGCACGGCGAGCATCGCCTGGGCGAGGCGGGGTCCGACGCCGCTCGCGGTCTGCAGCAGCTCGAAGGTCTGGCGCTCGTCGTCGTCGGCGAAGCCGTACAGGGTGAGGGAGTCCTCCCGCACGACCAGGGAGGTGTGCAGCTTGGCCGGCTGGCCCATGCGGAGCGTGGACAGTGTGTTCGGTGTGCACTGGACGGCCATGCCGACCCCGCCGACCTCCACCACCGCGGCGTCGGGAGCGAGCGCGGCGACCGTGCCGCTGACGAAGGCGATCATGCCGTACGGCCTTTCGATACGGGGGCGGTGTGCCGGGCGACGGCCTGCTGGAGCCGGTTCTGGGCGGGGGCGCGCCAGATGTGGCAGATGGCGAGCGCGAGGGCGTCGGCGGCGTCGGCGGGCTTGGGTGGTGCGGCGAGTCTGAGCAGCCGGGTGACCATGGCCCCGACCTGCGCCTTGTCGGCGCGGCCGCTGCCGGTGACGGCGGCCTTGACCTCGCTGGGGGTGTGCAGGGCGACCGGGATGCCGCGGCGGGCGGCGCACAGCATGGCGACGGCGCTGGCCTGGGCGGTGCCCATGACCGTGCGCACGTTGTGCTGGCTGAAGACGCGTTCGACGGCGACGAACTCCGGCCGGTGCTCGTCCAGCCACTGCTCGATGCCCTGCTCGACGGCGAGCAGCCGGTGGCTGAGATCGGCGTCGGCGGGTGTGCGGACGACTCCGACACCGACCATGGTGAGCGGGCGGCCCGCGACCCCCTCGACCACGCCGACACCGCACCGGGTCAGTCCGGGGTCCACCCCCAGTACGCGCACCGCGCCCCTCCCTCGGATCCCTCGATCACCTGTTTGTGCAGGCTATCGGGTTCCACTGACAATGACGGCGGGGGGGGGGGGGGTGTTGCACCCGGCCCCCCCCCCGTAGGCGGGGTTGAGGGGGGCGGTCGCCGGGGCCTATATCAATTAAGA